>LUYZ01000045.1 GCA_001603425.1 Bacteroidales bacterium Bact_08 | reverse complement strand
ATTGTAAGAAATAGAGTAAATGGAATAATATCAACAAGATTTAGAGAGGAGGGAGAGGAGTATGATATAGTAGTTAAAAATCAGATTGAGTTTAGACGCAATATTGAGGATATTAACTCTATTTTATTGTACAATCAAAAAGGGGAGAGTATTAAATTAAGTGAAGTAGCAGCAGTTGTAGAGGATTTTGCTCCTCCATCAATAGAGCATCTAGATAGAGAGAGAGTTGTAAAGGTGACTGGGTCTATATATAAGAGAGCTTTAGGAGATATTGCAAAAGAGATAAATGGTCAATTGGCAAATATTACTATTCCTTCAAATATAGCCGTGAAAATGTCGGGTTCATATGAAGAGCAACAAGAGTCATTTGCAGATATGATTTTACTATTATTGCTAGTGATTATGCTTACTTATATCGTTATGGCTTCTCAATTTGAGTCATTAAGAGATCCTTTTATAATTATGTTCTCTTTGCCTTTTGCATTCACTGGGGTTTTTGCAGCACTGTGGCTTACTAATACCTCTTTAAGCTTAATTGCTTTGATTGGTGCTGTTATGCTAGTTGGTATTGTTGTTAAGAATGGTATAGTGCTTATTGACTATATTAACCTAAATAGAGAGAGAGGGATGAGTGTTATTAAGTCTGTGGTTAAGGGCGGTAAATCTCGTCTCCGCCCTGTATTGATGACAACTCTGACTACAATATTGGGTATGCTCCCTATGGCTGTAGGTATTGGAGAGGGTTCGGAAATCTGGCAACCTATGGGTATCGCAATTATTGGTGGGTTGACAGTATCTACGTTATTAACTCTGGTTGTTATCCCTACTGTTTATTGTTCGGTTAATGTCAGAGATATTAAAAAGCAAAGAAGAGCAATTGCAAAAAATAATTTACTTAACAAAAGATAGATATGAAAGCGGTAATGATAATATATAATCAAGCTCACTCTTCTGTGGTTTTGCAAATTTTAGACGACTGTTCTATTAGAGGATTTACAAAATGGGAAGATGTTCAAGGTAGGGGTACTCATAGAGGAGAGCCCCACTATGGGACTCACGCTTGGCCATCAAAAAATATGGCTATATTTGCAGTAATAGAGGATGCTCAAGTTGAGCCTCTATCGGAGAAATTAAAAACTGCAAATAATCAAGCGGAACAACAAGGGCTCCGAGCTTTTGTTTGGGAGGCAGAATCACTCGTTTAAAATGAATAGTATAAAGGAGATTTTTAAAATAGGAATGGGGCCCTCTAGTAGCCATACTATGGCACCAAGAAATGCAGCAATAATGTTTAAGGAGAGGTACTCAGATGCCTCTTCTTTTATTGTTACTCTTTATGGAAGTCTTGCATCTACTGGTAAAGGGCATATGACCGATAGTGCAATTTTGGATATTTTGGGAGAGAATTGCACAATTGATTGGCAGCCAGACTGCTATTTGCCGCAACATCCTAATGGCATGAGATTTAAGGCTTACTCTTCATCCAAAGAGTTGATTGGCGATTGGACTACATTTAGTATAGGGGGAGGAGATTTGAGTGATAATGGAAAAAGAGAGTCTTTACAAAGTATATATCCAGATTCAAAGATGGATGATATTCTTAACTGGTGTATAAAAAATGGAAGGTCTTTTTGGGAGTATGTTCAGATACATGAATCTTCTGATTTATGGGACTATTTAGCACAGGTTTGGGATACAATGAAGGCAGCAGTTGAGAGAGGGTTAGATACAGAGGGGGTACTACCAGGTGGGTTGAATCTATCTAGAAAGGCGGCATCTTTTCATATTAAAGCCAAAGGGTATTCTGGATCTATGCAAAGAAGATCTATGACATTTTCTTATGCGCTGGCTGTTGCAGAGGAGAATGCCTCTGGAGGGATAATTGTTACGGCACCTACATGTGGGTCATCGGGTGTTTTACCTGCTGTATTATATCTGAATCAGAAATTTTATGATTTTTCTGATAAGAGAATTATTAGAGCACTTGCTACTGCAGGTTTAGTAGGGTGTATAATTAAAGAGAATGCGTCTGTTTCTGGTGCTGAGGTAGGGTGTCAGGGAGAGATAGGATCGGCTTGTTCAATGGCAGCAGCAGCAGCTGTTCAGCTTTTTGGAGGGTCTGTTTCTCAGATTGAGTATGGAGCATCCATTGGAATGGAGCACTTTTTGGGATTGACATGTGATCCTATTTGTGGCTTAGTACAAATTCCATGTATAGAAAGAAATGCATTTGGGGCAACAAGGGCTGTTGATGCAAATATGTATGCTCTACTATCAGATGGAAAACATATAGTATCTTTTGATAATGTTGTTGAAGCGATGAAGAGGACAGGACACGATTTGCCAAGGTTATATAAGGAGACGGCAGAGGGTGGGCTTGCACTATTGCTTAATAATAGAGATAATATGTAGGTTATTTAAAAAAAAGGTCTTATTTTAGTGGAAGATTTTAATAAATTTTAATAAATATAGAGATGGCTTTAGAGATTACAGATCAGAATTTTAACGAGGTTGTTTTGCAGTCAGATAAACCGGTACTTGTAGATTTTTGGGCTCCTTGGTGTGGCCCGTGCCGTATGATTGCTCCAATTGTTGATGAACTTGCAGCTCAGTATCAAGGCAGTGCTGTTGTTGCAAAATGTGATGTTGATCAATGTTCAGAGATTCCTGCTCAATATGGTATTAGAAATATTCCAACCATTTTAATTTTCAAAAATGGAGAGGTTAAGCACAAAATTGTTGGTGCAACCACCAAAGATGTGTTAGTTGCAAAAATTTCAGAATTATTAGATTAAAAAAATGAAAAAGATTATAACTATACTAGCTGTTATCATTTTGTCAAACAGTCTGCTCTATTCTCAATCTGGGTTGGGGGTAAAGGCAGGATTGAACTTTAACTCAATAAATGATATTTCGGAGAGTGTAGACGAGTCATGGGGAAATAAAACTGGCTATCATTTAGGTCTCTCCTATCAGGCTCGAGTTCCTTTTATTGGGATAGGTTTTCAGCCAGAGTTACTTTTTGTAAGGCAAGGAGCTAAAAGCAATACTTCAAATGAAAGCTTTTATTTAGATTATATTACAGTTCCTGTAAATATTCAATATGGGTTAGATCTTCTTTTGTTCAGACCGTTTGTTATGGTTGGTCCATATATATCATATGCAATTGGTAAAGGACATATGCTCTCTGGAGCTAAATGGGACGATATTAATAGATTTGATTATGGATATAGCTTTGGTGCTGGGATCGATATCTGGAAGTTTCAGGTTGCTGGAAAATATAACAGAGGTTTGGGTAAGCTACAATCGGCAAAATCGGATCCTATTAGCGGGAATAAACTAAAAAATGCTAAAATGGAAGGGTTTATGTTGTCTCTGACAGTAATGCTATAGATTATATTCTTAATTAGTTAATTAGGTTACCCAGAGATCATTCGTAGAGGTAACCTTTTTGTTTTATTTGTATTTATTATGGACTTAGAGATTGTTCGTAGATTGGTAGATTCCGATATTAAAGAGGTAGATCAATTGATTTCAGATTGTTTGAAAAGTGAGGTTAAATTACTGGACACAATTAATGATTATCTTTTTAAAATTAAAGGAAAAAGAATTAGGCCATTATTGGGTATTTTAGCAGCACACTCTTGTGGGATAGTCTCAAAAAAAACCATTGTTTGTGCTGCAGTATCGGAAATGATTCATACAGCTACTTTGCTTCATGATGATGTAGCTGATAACTCCCTAATTAGAAGAGGGAATAAGACTATTCAATCTCTTTTTTCTCCTGCTGCATCTGTTTTAACAGGAGATTATTGGTTATCTAAGGCTCTATCACTTTTAGTATCTCAAGAGGATTATCAGTTGATGGGCTTTTATACAAAGGCCGTTGAGGACCTTTCGGAGGGAGAGTTATTCCAAATGCAAAAAGCAGAAAGTTCAGATACAACTCAGGATGATTATATAAATATAATAGCTAGAAAAACATCGAGTCTTTTTGTCGCTACAATATCGGCATGCGTTTATACATCTGGTGCTTCACAATCTATTATTGAGTCTATGTCCAACTATGCATATTATTTGGGAATAGCCTTTCAAATTAGAGACGATATATTTGACTACTTGCCAGAGATTGATACGGGTAAAAAATCAGGAGAAGATATTAAAGAGAAGAAAATAACGCTTCCATTAATTTGTGCTCTTAACGTCTCTCCATTAGAAGAGAAGCAGAAAATGTTGGAATTGATCAAAGATTCCGATTATGACGATGAGAGTCTTTCTAAGGTTACATATGATTTTGTTAATAAATATTGTGGAGTCTTGTGTGCTCAGAATATTTTGTCCGATTATTCTAAAAAGGCTATAGAATCATTAGAGGCTCTAGATGAGTCTGAATACAAAAAAGAGCTAGAAAAACTAGCTCTTTATGTTGGGACCAGACAGGAGTAAATTATCTATTTATACAACTGATCATAAGCTAACTCCAATTTACTGTAAAATTCCTCACCAAAAGCAAAGGTGAGAGGTTCTTTTAAAAATATAAAAACAGGAACTCCCTCCTTTTTACCTTTGGCAAAAGCGTCAAGGCATATATGCCATTGATGTAAATTAAGAGCAGTCATGCCATTTGAAAGCTTAGAAACTCTTATGGGATATAACCAACAAGATATTGGTTTTCTAAAGGATGTCTCTTTTGCAAAAAAACACTTTTCTACTGAACATAGACAGTTATCATCTGAATCAAAATAGGTGTATGCACACTCCTCTCCATTAATAAGAGGAGTTACAATATCACCATCTCTATCCTTAACAAAAATACCCTCTTTTGCTATAGTCTCTTTCCCTTCTGGGGTTAAATATTTAGAGATGGAGTTTAACTCCATCTCTAAAAGGTTACATTCGGAATCTTCTAACGGAGCACCACTGTCTCCAATTATGCAACAAGCTCCTTTACATTTAGATAGGTCACATATAAAGTGCTCTGTAAAGATTGCCGAGGATACTAAAAAGTTATCAATTTCTATTATTGTATGTTCTCTCATCTATTTTGTAGCTGCAGTACCAATCATTATTACCTCAACTAGATTTTGCTGAGTAATAGTGTTCTTAATAAAATTGTGTAGTTTTTCTGGAGTCATTGATCTTAAAGCGGCCTCATAAGTGGTATGCATATCTCTACCAATTAAATATCTTCTGTTTAAAACAGATAACCAATAACTATTTTCACGAAGATTCTGAGTGTAATTTTTTGTCATATACTCCATTATTTTACCAAAATACTCAGGGTTAACTCCATTTTCAATAACATTTTTAATCTCTAGGTTGGCTCTATTTAGAAGTCTATCTTTTAGTTCTACATCTGTGTCAAAGCCAAATAGGAATGTAAAGTAGTCATTTGGATAAAAACTAAGACTCATATTAACACCCACTCCATATGTTCCTTGCTCCTCTTCTCTGATTGTTTTGGTAAATACAATGTCAAATAGTTGTTTGGTCATATTTGCCATAATATTATTCTCAACATTGTATGCAATATCTCCACTAATTACATTGTATACAGTAGCTTTTGGTGCTTGCATCTCTCTTTGGAAATGATTTTTTGCTACACCTTTAATAGGAGCAAGACCAACATCTCTCCAGTTCTCTTTTTGTCCTTTATTACCAGGAAGAGAGGCAATATATTTCTCAATAAGAGGTTTTGCTTCTGCTGCATCAATGTTTCCTACAAATACAAATGTAAAGTCAGCTGCATTAGCAAATCTGGCTTTAGCAAGATCTAGTGCTTTGGAGTATTCAATTTTATCTAAATCATCCACCCTTAATCTCTTAATAAATGGATTGTTGTTAAATAATACCTTTTGTAAAGTATCTGAAAATGCAACCATTGGCTCTGAATCCATATTTTTCAATTGTGCTCTCATTCTTGTCAAATATGCCTCATACGCCTCTTGATCTGCTCTAAGAGAGGTAAAATTAAGGTGAATCAATTGAAGGAATGTCTCCAAATCTTTAGGAGCAGCACTACCACTTATAGATTCAGAAGATTCTGCAATTGTTATTCTAGTATTAACATTTTTACCTGCTAAAACTTTTCTTAAATCTGTTGAGCTAAAGTTTCCAAGGCCACCAATGCTAGCAACATCATTAATTACTTTTGAATAGATTGCATCTTCTGTGTTGAAAAGAGAGAAACCGCCTCTACTAGAAGCATTAAAAAGTATTTGATCTGCTTTGAAATCGGTGTTCTTAATAACAACAGTTGCTCCATTAGATAGGTTAAATACAATTGAGTTGCTAATTGGCTCTTTAACCTCTGTTAAAATTTTACCAGCAACTGGTAATTTTGACATAAGAGGTTCGTCTGATACACTATCTTGATATGGTTCAATCTCCGAAGCTCTACCTTTTTGGAATGCCGATAACAGGGACTCTTGAGTAGGTATTTCTAATCCCTCTTTTTGAGGAACCATTGTAGCTATAACAACATTTTCTAAAGATGGAAGAGACATTGCATATGCGTTGATCTGTTCTACTGGAATTGCAGGTATAATCTGATTCATTAATGCAAATTCCATCTCAATACCAGGGTATGCTTCACCAGTCAAGAAGTGATTTAATATCTGCTGTGTAAAAAATGAGTTGCTAAGCTTATCTTTCTCTTTATAGATCTGCTCTAGTTTACTAATGTAGTTTGCTTTTGCCCTTTCAAATTCACCAGGAGTAAATCCAAAGCGACGTACTCTCTCAGCTTCAATTGTAATTGCAGTAAGAGCCTTTTCTACCTCTCCCTCTGTAGCACCTGCAGAAATTGAGAATGCCGATTTTGTATTAGAAACTATGAAATCTCCAAAAGAAGATCCAGCAAATGTAAATGGTGAATTTGCCTTTTGAGATATTTCAGAAAATCTAGAGTTTAACATAGATGTGATGATAGAATTCATATAGTCAAAAACCAACATAGCTGGAGTAGGTCTTAACTCTTTTGGAAATACATCGTGTTTAAACATAAGCATTACAGAAGAGCTAGTTGCTTCTCTGTCAGAAGCTATTCCGATAAGGGGCTCCTTATTATTAGGAACTTCAAACTCAGTTCTAGGAGCAGGATTTTCGTGTTTTGGAATAGCACCGAATAGTTTGACCACTCTCTTTTCGATATCTTCTGCATCAAAGTCTCCGATTACTATTATGCCTTGTAGATCTGGTCTGTACCATTTGTGATAATAGTCTCTAAGTTCGTCATAGGTAAAGTTGTTTATTACTTCTACTAGCCCGCCTGGAAGCCTATGTGCATATTTACTATCAGGCATAATTTGCGGAAGAAGATCTTCGATCATTCTCATTTGAGCGCTATTTCTAGTTCTCAACTCCTCTCTAATTACCCCTCTTTCATTGTCGATTGCCTCCTCTTCTAAAAGTATTTTATTTGACCAGTCATGAAGAATTAGTAGACATGAGTCGATAATAGAAGATCTGCTTATAGGAACTGCCGATATATTATATACTGTTTGATCTACTGCAGTATATGCATTTAGGTTTGCTCCAAATTTAACCCCTATTTTCTCTAGATAGGTAATAACTCCATT
>LUYZ01000155.1 GCA_001603425.1 Bacteroidales bacterium Bact_08 | reverse complement strand
TAGGAGCACAACCAAAAGAGGTTTCAGATGCCTTAAAAGCTTTGGATAGGGCCAAAAGTGCTTCTGAAAATGCTAAAAGAGCAACAAATCCAAAAACTTGGACAACTTTGGCTTCTGCTTATATAGGAGTATATGAAGCTCCAATTAAGTCAATATGGCTTGGTGCTTCTAGAGTTGAAATTAAAGTTCTACTAAAAGATCAAAGAATTGAAAATACAGAGACAGTTACTATTGGTGACGTTGTTCTTACTGTAGATCATTATGCCGATAAAAAACTCTATTATAATGAGGCTGGTGAGTTGGCTGCTTGGGTTATCAAAGAGAACTATGTAGACATTGATCCTTTAGATAAAGCTTTTGAAAGTATTGTTAGAGCCTCAGAAGTGGATGATAGAGGTCGTAGTACTAAGGAGATTACAGATTTGATGCAATCTCTAAAAGGCAAGTATTTTAATGAAGCTATGTCTAAATATACTTTAGGTAAGTTCGATTTGGCTTCTATTTATTTCGAAAAAGCGGCAGATGTCTCTTCTCATAAAATATTGAACTCAATGGATACAGTCCTTATTTACTATGCTGGACTTACTGCATTTATGGTTCAAGATTTCGATAGAGCGATTCGTTTTTTCAATAAAGCAATTGCCAATGGATACGATGTAAAAGGAGATGCTTTTTCATATTTAGCAGAGGCTTATAAAGCTAAAGGCGATATAGAAAAAACAAAAGAGGTGTTAAATGCTGGATTTAGAAAATACCCAAGTACTCAAAGTATTTTGGTTTCTTTAATCAATACATATTTAGAGTCTAATGATGATCCAGAAAAAATATTAGAGCTTATTCACCAAGCACAGAAAAATGAACCAAATAATCCAACTCTATTTTATGCAGAAGGTAATGTTTGGAAAAACTTGAATAATATAGAAAAAGCAATTGAAACTTATAGCAAGTCTGTTGAGATAGATCCAGGATACTACTTTGGTTTCTTTGCTATTGGAACTGCATATTATGATAAAGCCGTTGAGATATCAAATAAAGCAGCAGAAGAGTTAGATGATGCTAAATACGAAGCATTGGTGGCTGAGTTAGAGAAAAACCTAGAGGCTGCTATTGAGCCTTTTGAGAAGTGTTTTAATGCGACAGAAGATGCTGAAATTAAGCAAGTTGTTGCTGAATACCTAAAAAACATTTTCTTCCGTTTTAGAGAGAAAGGAGATGATTATAAAGCCAACTATGAGAAATATAACTCATTTGCTTCAGGGTCTGCAGAATAATATATTAATTATAATAATCAAAGAGGGAGCAAAAATGCTCCCTCTTTTTTTGTTTATAAAGTATTGGTTAGTTTTTGAACTAGTTTTAGATGAGAAAAAAACTCTCTTGCAAAAACCCTAATTATGGTATAGGAAGGTATTGCAATAAGCATTCCCACAACTCCACCCATGCTGGCAGCAACAAGAGTTATAATAAATATTTCTAATGGATGAGCTTTTACGCTACTAGAAAAAATTAATGGTTGAAGTATAAATACGTCAATCATTTGGGTTGACATAAATACCATTGCAAGGGTAAGGATTAGAATGCCAATAGATACATGTTCAGGTACATTCGTGGTTAGAATAATTATTACACCAAGAGTTCCTCCAATCCAAGGACCAATATATGGGATAATATTAAGTATCCCTGTTAAAAATGCAATAATTAGAGCTATAGAAAATGAGAGTCCAGCAAATATTATAAGTCCAGTAGTATTTAGTATTGTGATGGCAAATACCTGTATAGATATTCCTATAAAGTATCGTGTTAGTAGATTATTTGTAGATTCTAAAGCTCTTTTAATATTTTCTTCATACTTATCAGGAAATAAGGCTATTACCATGCTGTTAAACATATTCTCTTCTTTCAAGAAGAAAAAAGTTATAAATAATATAACCAAAACTCCCAAAATGGTATTAATTAGTAAAGATGTTACCGAAGAGAATGCAGAAGCTATTGTAGATGTATTGAT
>LUYZ01000044.1 GCA_001603425.1 Bacteroidales bacterium Bact_08 | reverse complement strand
TAATATTTTCGCCCGCAAATATACGTTTTTTTTTATTTCCAAGAAATGCGAATAGAAAAATATAAAAGGCCGCCTATGTGGCGGCCTCTTTGTAAATATTATGGGATATAAAATTAGTCGTTAAGAGAGAAACGGTAGAAACCAGTAACTTTAACCTCTGCATCAACTGACTTAAGATATTCAGCAACGCTAATTTTACCATCTTTAACAAATGTTTGATCTTCAAGAGTGCTCTCTTTGAAGAATTTAGCAAGCTTGCCTTGAGCGATTTTTTCAATCATATTCTCTGGCTTACCCTCTTCTCTAATTTGAACTCTGTAGATCTCTAGTTCTTTTTCTATAACATCTTTTGGACAAGAGTCTTTGCTTACAGAAACAGGGTTCATAGCTGTGATTTGCATAGCTATATCTTTTCCTACCTCTGGGCAGATCCCCTTAGAAAAACCAACGATAGTTGCAAGTTTTCCGTTTGTATGGATATATGACGCAATAAAAGGAGCCTCTAATTTGCTATAAGTAGCTACTGCATGCTTCTCTCCACTCTTGCCAGTTTGTTGAGTAACAGCCTCTTCTATAGTAAGATTGCCTAATTTGCAACCTAAAAGTGCACTCATATCTTGAGGTAGATTCTCTAGAGCAACATCTGCAATTCCATTAGCAAGATCTTGAAATTCTTGGTTTTTAGCAACAAAGTCTGTTTCACAGCCAAGGCAAACTAAAACTGCTTTTGTATTGTCAGAATTTGTCTTTGCTATTACTGCTCCCTCTGTTGTCTCTCTGTCTGCTCTTTTTGCTGCTACCAATTTACCTTTTTCACGAATGATATCCTTAGCTTTTTCGAAGTCACCATTGGCTTCAACTAAAGCACCTTTACAATCCATCATTCCTGCACCAGTCATTTGGCGTAATTTAGCAACATCTGCTGCTTTGATTTCCATATTATTTTGGTATAAAATGTTAATATTTTGTTTGTGCTCTACTCAGAAATATTATTCCTGATCTTTAGTCTCTTCTGCAGCCTCAACAGGAGCTACTTCTGCCGGTTGTTCAACAGTCTCGTCTGCTTTTGCTTTGCGAGGGCGTGTTTTTTTTGCATCGGCATCTTTATTATCGCTACTTGCAGCCTCTTTCTCTTTCTCGAATTTTCTCTCTGTTAGACCTTCCGAAATAGATTGGCAAAGAACATCCATAATTAGAGCGATAGATTTTGCAGCATCGTCGTTTGCAGGAATCACATAATCAATAGGACCTGGATCGCAACAAGTATCAACCATAGCGATTACTGGTATATTCAAACGATTAGCCTCTTTAACAGCATTCATCTCTTTTTGAATGTCAATAACAAAGATTGCAGAAGGGAGTCTGTTTAGATCTGCAATAGATCCAAGGTTTTTCTCCAATTTGGCTCTTTGACGTGTAACTTGAAGTTTTTCTCTTTTTGCAAGAGTCTCAAAAGTTCCATCTACCATCATTTTGTCGATGGTGTTCATTTTCTTTACTGCTTTACGAATGGTTGGGAAGTTTGTTAACATTCCACCTGGCCAACGCTCAGTAACGTAAGGCATATTAACAGATAGTGCTTTTTCTGCAACAATCTCTTTTGCCTGTTTTTTTGTAGCTACAAAAAGAATTTTACGACCAGCTTTTGCTAGTTGTTTCATTACATTTGCAGCCTCTTCTATTTTAATAACAGTTTTATGCAGGTCAATTATATGGATCCCGTTTTTCTCCATGAAAATATAGGGAGCCATTTTAGGATTCCATTTTCTCTTTAGGTGACCAAAGTGTACACCTGCATCAAGCAGATCTTGGAAATTTGTTCTAGGCATTTTTAAATACTTTTTGTTTGTTTTATTTTTCTCTTTTCTTCAACCTTTAAGAGTAGCGCAATTGCGATCTCATAGGTTTTCCGCAGCCATATAAAACATAGGTAGCTATAAATAGATCCTCTGTTTTGATAGTAACTGTGCAATAAATCAGCGTTATACTAACGTTTGCTGAACTGGAAGCGTTTACGAGCACCTGGTCTACCTGGTTTCTTTCTCTCAACCTCTCTAGGGTCACGAGTAAGAAGTCCATTAGACTTTAGAGTAGAACGATATTGTTCTGCATCAATTTTGCAAAGTGCACGAGCAATAGCAAGTCTTAAAGCTTCTGCTTGACCTTTTGTTCCACCACCATCTAGGTTAACTTTTATGTCAAACATACCTAAAGTGCTGGTCAATTCTAATGCTTGTTTTACGATATACTGTAAAGTCTCCGCTTTGAAGTAAACTTCTAGGGGACGGTTGTTAATCGTAATGTTTCCTTTGCCAGGGTTTACATAAACGCGAGCAACTGCTGATTTTCGTCTTCCAAGGGCGTTAATTAATTCCATGCTCTGTTTAAATTTCGTTTAAATTAATTTGTTTTGGTTGCTGAGCCTCGTGAGGATGTTCTGGTCCCGCATAAACAAATAGATTGCGGAATAACTCTGCTCCAAGGCGATTTTTTGGTAGCATACCTTTCACGGCGTGCTCAACTACAGCAAGCGGTTTACGATTCAATAGCTCTTTTGGAGAAGCGAATCTTTGACCACCTGGATAACCGGTGTGACGAACATACACCTTATCTGTCAATTTTTTACCCGTTAGGCGAACTTTGTGCGCGTTGATAACAATTACGTTATCGCCACAGTCCACATGTGGGGTGTAGTTTGGCTTGTTTTTGCCACGCAGAATAAGTGCTATTCTGGATGCAAGCCTTCCTAGTACCTGATCGGCAGCATCAATAACTACCCATTCCTTAGAAACAGTAGCTTTGTTAGCCGATACGGTTTTGTAACTCAATGTGTCCACTTTGTTGATCTTTAGATTAATACATTAATTTTGTTGCGATTACCCTACAAAATAGGGGGCTGCAAAGTTAAAACTATTTTTTAAAGTGACAAAATCATATTGAAATATAAAATTTTTTATTATGATTCTATTGCATAATTTTGCAAGATAAACAAAATAATGGGAATGAGAATAGGAGATATAGATTTGGGTGAGAAACCTCTCTTTTTAGCACC
>LUYZ01000043.1 GCA_001603425.1 Bacteroidales bacterium Bact_08 | reverse complement strand
TTACCCTGCATACCAAACTCTCTGGCATCATGTTCTATAAAAAGATCGTACTCATAAAACGACCCAGGGTCCAATAACTGATTAATTCTCTCTCTTGCAGGCAGCTTACCCATAGCAATTTGCTTTGCGATAGCACTCTCACCTCCACCCATTATGGCCTTGGCAGTTCTTTCCTGCAATTCAGAAATTTTTCTTTTTAATAGATTCATTGATTTTAGTTTTGTTCCTTGCAAATTTAGAAAAATAATTTAATACGCAAATTTTGGTTTTTTTATATACATTTGTAAGTTATTATCTATTAATAAAACTAAAAAATAATATATCATGTCTATTCCTTTTGAAAATCGTCACATTGGCACAAGTGAGAGTGATGTTAAGGAGATGTTAAATACCCTTGACTTAGAAAACATCAATCAATTAACTACTCAAACAATCCCTTCAAATATATTAATTAATAAAGATCTGGGTATTGGAGAGGGTATTTCTGAGCACGAATATCTCAACCAGCTAAAAGAGATGATATCTCAAAATAAGAATTACCGATCTTTTATTGGAATGGGATTCTATCAAACAGGCACACTTCCTGTTGTAGTTAGAAACATATTTGAGAACCCTTCTTGGTACACATCTTATACTCCCTACCAAGCGGAGATTTCACAGGGTAGACTAGAGGCTCTGCTGAATTTCCAAACTATGATCTCTAGCCTAACTGGGTTTGAAATAGCAAATAGTTCTATGCTAGACGACTCAACTGCAGCTGCAGAGGCAATGAGAATGATGTATGAATTAAGATCTAGATCGGCACAAAAAGAGGGCAAAAATAAGATATTCTTAGATAATAATGTATTTCCGCAAGTTGCTGCTGTTATCCAAACCAGAGCAGAAGCATTGGGCATTGAGGTTGAGATGGGTGACTACAACCAAGCACTATTCTGCGACAAATGTTTTGGTGCAATTATTCAATATCCTGCAGCAAACGGAGAGGTAAGAGACTATTCATCTTTTACTCAAAAAGCACATGAAAAGGAGATTTTGGTAACAGCTGTTACAGATCTTTTGTCATTAGCTATACTTAAAGAGCCTGCTGCATGGGGTGCCGATATTGCTGTAGGAACTGCTCAGCGTTTTGGCCTTCCTATGGGTTTTGGCGGTCCAACTGCTGGATTTATGGCAACACACGATAAATATAAGAGAAATCTTCCGGGTAGAATTATTGGAGTATCTGTAGATAGGCTTGGAAATAAGGCTTTGAGAATGGCTCTACAAACTAGAGAACAGCATATCAAAAGAGAGAAGGCAACATCCAATATCTGTACAGCTACTGCACTAATGGCAACAATGTCTGGGATGTATGCCGTTTATCATGGACCAAAAGGTATTAGAGATATTGCAAAAAAAATATTCAATTACGCCAATGCAATTAAATCTGCACTGTTAAAACGAGGCTATAATATTAGTTCTACCAATATTTTTGACACCATAGAGATAATAGGTGCCGATGTGAATATTATTAAAGATAGAGCTTTAGAAAAAAAGATTAATCTATTCTACACAGACAATGGCGCAATAAGATTCAGTATTGATGAATTAACAACAATAAATGATCTGAATACTCTATTAGATATATTTGAGGTTAATGATACAATTGATAGCTATATTTTGGATAGCAACCCTATTAATAATAGAGAGAGTCAATACCTTACAGAGGCAACATTTAATAAGTTTCATTCAGAAACTGAATTAATGAGATATATCAAAAAATTAGAAAGACGAGATATCTCGTTGACTCACTCTATGATTCCATTAGGCTCCTGCACAATGAAGCTCAATGCTGCAGTGGAGATGATGCCACTAAGTTGGGGAGAAATTAACGGTGCTCATCCATTTACTCCTGCAGATCAAATGAGTGGGTATATGCAACTAATCAAAGAGACTGAGAATCTACTTGCAAAGGTTACTGGTTTTTATGCTTGTTCTCTTCAACCAAATTCAGGAGCAGCTGGTGAATATGCGGGATTAATGACAATTAGAGCATACCATATAGATAAAGGAGACTCTCATAGGAACGTAGCGATAATTCCGACTTCGGCACATGGAACAAATCCAGCCTCTGCAGCAATGGCAGGAATGGAGATTGTACTGGTTGGTTGCGATGAAAAGGGGAATATCGATGTTGATCAATTAAGAGAAAAGGCTCAAGAGTATAAGGAGAGACTTTCATGTATCATGATTACATACCCTTCTACTCACGGTGTTTTTGAAGTGAGAATAAAAGAGATAATGGATATTATTCATGAAAACGGTGGATTGGTATATATGGATGGAGCAAATATGAATGCTCAAGTTGGTCTAACCAATCCAGGATATATAGGAGCAGACGTTTGTCACTTAAATCTTCACAAAACATTTGCTATGCCTCACGGAGGTGGTGGTCCGGGTGTTGGTCCAATTTGTGTAACAAAAGAGTTGGCTCAGTATCTTCCATGTCATCCATTTATTCAAGAGTGTCCAAATAAAGGAGCAAAAGCAATTAGCTCTGCCCCTTATGGTTTTCCAATGATGCTCCCAATTACTCACTCATACATTAAATGTTTAGGAGATAGCGGATTAAGAAAATCTACAGAGGTCGCAATTCTTAGTGCTAACTATATTTCACATAGACTAAAGGATTATTATACAACTCTCTACACTGGCGAAAACTCTAGAGTAGCTCATGAGTGTATTCTTGATCTTAGATCTTTCAGAAAAGAGTATGGTGTAGATGCAACAGATGTTGCTAAAAGGCTTATGGATTATGGATTCCATGCTCCGACCCTATCATTCCCTGTTGCCGATACTCTAATGATTGAGCCAACCGAAAGCGAGTCTAAAGCAGAGTTAGATAGATTTATTGACGCAATGATCTCTATTAAAAAAGAGTGTGAAGCTATTAAGAGCGGAGCATATGATGCTAATGATAATCCTCTAAAAAATGCTCCTCACACAGCTTTGGAGGTTACTTCAGACACTTGGGATCACAAGTACAGCAGAGCTGAAGCATCTTACCCTCTAGAATACATTAAAGAGAATAAATTTTGGCCACATGTTTCTAGAGTAGATAACGGATATGGAGATAGAAATCTTATGTGCAGTTGTGAAGGCTGGATAGAAAATTAATATTTTGTGATGATAGAGAATAACCTTGTAAATAATAGCAACAAATCCTTTTCTCAGGATATAGAAAAACTATTTAAAATAACAGATTACATTCATGATATTCTGGTAAATTTGGGATTGAGTGAGACTTTAGCATCTATGTTAGATGATGTTATAGGTATATTAATACTGCTTATTATATCCTATATATCTGGAGTAATTGCTAAAAAGGTTATTCACAATATTGTTGAGAGGCTAGCTAAATTTACCCCAACTAATTGGGATGATATTTTTATCGAAAATAAAGTTATCTACCATTTAGTTAAAATATTTCCAGCTATAGTCTTTATCATCGCTACTCCTTTTGCTATAACTAGCAATATCTGGGTTGCCATTTTTCAAAAGGCAGCTCAGATATTTATAGTTATATCTATTCTTAGAGCAATCCAAGCATCATCTGTTGCAATGACTATTATCTACTCTCAATCCAAAAACTACTCAAATAAACCATTAAAGGTAGTTTTTCAGATTGTTACAGTTATTGCATATTTTATTGGCTTTATAATTATAATTAGCATACTGATTAATAGAGATTTCACATCTCTTTTTGCAGCTCTTGGTGCCTCTATGGCTATACTACTTTTGGTATTTAAAGATAGTATATTGGGTTTTGTAGCTGGCTGGCAATTAACCGCAAACGATATGCTAAGAATTGGAGATTGGATCACGGTTCCTAAATATGGTGCCGATGGAGATGTTATTGAAATTAGCTTATACTCTGTTAAAGTCAAAAATTTTGATAATACAATAACTACAATTCCACCATACTCTTTGGTAAGTGAATCATTTCAAAACTGGAGAGGGATGCAAGAGTCAGGAGGAAGAAGAGTTAAGAGATCTATTCTGATAGATATGACATCTATACGATTTTGTGATGACCAGTTGATTGCAGAGCTAAAAAAAATAGATTATATTAAAGAATATATCCAGAATAAAGAGATTGAGATACAGGCCTATAACAAAGCAAACAATATAGATAACTCTGTAATTGTTAATGGCAGAAGACAGACGAACCTGGGTATATTTAGAGCATACCTAAATGAGTATCTGAAAAAACACCCAGAGGTCAATCAATCTATGATTTGTATGGTTAGACAACTTCAGCCCACAGAAAAGGGTATTCCAATGGAACTCTACTTTTTTATAGCCAATAAGAATTGGGTATACTACGAAAACGTACAGTCAGATATTTTTGATCACGTACTATCTGCAATACCACATTTTAAACTTAAAGTGTATCAATTTCCATCTATATCTACAATTTTAACATGATTTAAAAGTTGCGTTGCATACCTTAAGAATCCTAGATCTGTAAAGTGGATACCATCTACTGTAGACTCTCCGTCCTCACCTATTAAATTGTCTCCCCTAATATAGTATATATTTTCTCTACCCTCTTTGGTATACTTTGCAAAAAGCTCTCTCCAAACTCCATTCTCCTCCTCTAATGCCATTTTTGTTTTCGAATCAACAACCAAATATGGGAAATTTGGATTTTCTACCATAAAAAATTTCACATTCGGCATTTTATCTAACAAGTAACTAATAAATCTATCTGCACTATCTCTAAGACTTTGTGCCGTGGTATTTGGCAAACAGTCCAATACAACAGCATCACAATCTATCTGAGCAATTGATTTAGCCATCGCAAAATCCATTCTACCATTTCCAGAGAATCCTAAGTTAATAGTCTCTCTATTTAACATTCTAGATAGAATCGATGGATATGCCATACCAGGCCGAGAAGCACAGCCACCTTGAGTTATACTAGTACCATAGAATACAATCGGTTTTTTTGAATCGCTCTTTACTAACTGATTACTTTGAGGAAAAGAGATATTAGAACTAGGCTCCACTCCAATCTCTAGACTTTCAACCCCGTCATAAAGAGGAAGATATACCAAGTACTCCCTATTTTGAGCTGTCATATTTGATATCAC
Source organism: Bacteroidales bacterium Bact_08 (assembly GCA_001603425.1). Lineage (GTDB taxonomy): Bacteria > Bacteroidota > Bacteroidia > Bacteroidales > UBA932 > Bact-08. Next base: position 14,298 of record LUYZ01000043.1, on the reverse strand, counting down.
TGTGCTCACATTCTCTTTACCACTACTTTTTGGCCTTGCTGTACCAATATAATGCCATCTATCATCTAGATAAGTATACAAATCTACACCTCTAACCCCAGTAGCAGCCATATGATCCATGTTATAATTATGAATCAATTTCCACTTAATTGAAATGGTACTACTATTGCTCCTAAATCTGACAGCAACTCCTGCACTATTTGTAGCTAAAAACTTCAACTCTGGTCTAAAATCACTCTCCATAGATTTTGGCAATCTTCCATATTTGACTATTGATTGATCAAAACCTTGGCCAATTATCATTAATGAATCTATTGTGATATATTTTAGACTATCTGTTGCAAAAGATCTACTCCCAAAAAATAGAGTAGATAGAGCAAGAACAACTCCTAATAAAGTTCTATTCATAACTTTAACAATGTATTAATTAAATTATTTTTTTATAATCGATCCAGTTAATAATGGCTCCCCGCTTTTCCATACCTCTAAACCATGTCATCTGTCTTTTAGCAAATTGATGAATTGCAATTGCCAGCTTCTCTCTCATCTGCTCAAAAGAGAGATCTCCAACTAGGTATAGAGTTATAAACTTATACTCCAATCCATAATATATCAGATCTTCTGGGGATAATCCTGACTCCAACAAAAGCTTTACCTCTTGAATCATTCCGCCATCTAATCTTATATCCAACCTCTCATCTATTCTTTTAATTCTCTCCTCTCTAGAAATATCAATCCCATAAATTATGGTATCTATCGGACCAAAATCACTCTGAGTTAAATCATTATTCTCCATATATTTAGCTATCTCAATAGCTCTGATTAGTCGCTTTCTACTAGTAGTATCGGTACTATTATGGAGAGATCTCATTGAGGATAACATCTCTATTAAATCTTGGGTAGATATTGATTCTAGCTCATCCCTTAAATTATTGTCCACTGGAACCTCAGGTAAATTATACCCGTTAATGACACTCTCTATATATAAACCACTACCACCACATAGAATAGGCTGCACTCCTCTCCCCACAATTTCTTGATAAACTCTATTGAAATCTTGCTGGTATTCAAAAATATTATATTTATAGCCAGGGTTAACAATATCAATTAAATGATAAGGAATATGTACTCCATTATATAAGTAGTCCTCTATATCCTTTCCTGTACCAATATCCATCCCACGATAAACCTGTCTAGAGTCTGCCGATATTATCTCTCCCCCAAGGTCATAAGCCATTTTAACAGCAAATTTGGTTTTACCAGATGCTGTTGGACCTAATATACATATCAATTTTTGGTTCATATGGCAAATTTACACTATTTTTGCAGTCTTATGACTAAAAGTAGAGAGAAAAGCAAGATAGAGATAAAAAACAAAAGAGCCTCATTTGAATATGAGTTTCTGGAGAGTTTTACAGCAGGAATTGTATTGACTGGTACTGAGATTAAATCTATAAGAGCAGGCAAAGCATCTCTTGTAGATAGTTATTGCTATTTTGCTAGTGGGGAGCTATATGTAAAAAACATGCACATAGCAGACTACTGGTGGGCAAGTTTTAATAAACACGATCCCAGAAGAGATAGAAAGCTTCTACTAACCAAAAAAGAGTTGCGTAAGCTTTTTAGAGGAACGCGGGAGAAAGGAAATACAATAGTTGCAACAAAGTTATTTATCTCAGATAACGGATATGCTAAATTGAGAATCTCTTTAGCAAAAGGAAAAAGAGAATACGATAAAAGACACTCTATTAAAGAGAAGGATTTAAGAAGAGAGAACGATAGATCTCTCTAACTCTTCTGAATTATTGCCGGTATATTCTTTACAACCCCATAAATGATAAAACAGACTCCTGCTATTACAAAAGGGATACTTAACCATTGCCCCATATTTAAAGACATAGTTGTCTCAAAATCTACCTGAACCTCCTTTATAAATTCAATAAAAAATCTACTTCCAAAGATTCCTATCAAAAACAGGCCAAATAGAGTTCCCTTTTTAAGTTTATCTAAATACCTAAAATAGAGAATCATTAGTACAACAAAAAGGGTCAAATATGCTAGGGCTTCGTAAAGCTGAGTAGGGTGTTTTGGAATAACTTCACCTCTCAAGACAAATATAAAACCCCATGGAAGATCTGTCTTATGACCATATATTTCTGAATTAAATAAATTCCCTAATCTAATTAAAGCTCCAGCTAATGCTGTAGGAACTCCAATTCTGTCTAAAATCCACAGATAATCGAACTTATACTTAGCACCATACTTTTTTACATACAACCATAGCCCAATAAATATTGCAATAGCACCGCCATGACTAGCTAACCCTCCTTCCCAAACTTTAAATATCTCAATTGGTCTAGCAAGATAGTATTCAGGTTCATAAAAAAGGGTATGACCAAGACGTGCCCCAATTATAGCAGATAATAGTAGTGTATATAAAAGTGGATCTAAAATTTCTACAGGCAACTTCTCTCTTTTAAAGAAGACGGTAAATATTTGATAGCCAATAATAAAACCAGAAATAAAAAGAACACTATAATATCTAATTTGCACAGGTCCAATAGAAAAAATCTCTGGTGATACAGACCACTTTATAGCCAATATAGAGTTATATAATAAAGACAACATATTATAACAATTTTAATCTTGTAAAAACACTTAAAGGTAATGACTTTCCAAAACTATCCAAAAGGAAAAGCTCCCCAAACTGCGCATCATGACTAACATCTATACCCATTTTATTAAAGGCACTGTTTACAATAGTTTTTGACAATAAAGAAGAGTAACCATTGGAATAAAGATTTAATACTAAAAAGCTATTTTTGGGTTCAACTATCTTTGCCACCTCACATATCATCTCAAAAAGAAGCTCATCCAATTTCCACTTTTCGCCGTCTGGGCCATGTCCGTAAGCTGGAGGATCTAATATTACACCTTGATACTTATTTCCTCTTTTGACCTCTCTTTTAACAAATTTTAATGCGTCCTCCACAACCCATCTTATATTATCTAATCTACTAATCTCCATGTTATTTTTCGCCCAGGTAACGACCTGTCTAACAGAGTCCAAGTGAGTAACATCTGCCCCTGCACACTTTGCCGATAACGATGCAGCACCAGTATAAGCAAAAAGATTTAACACCTTTGGAATATCTCTATTTTGCTCTCTATTCTTTAAACTGATACGTTTTACATTAGAAAATATGAAGTCCCAATTGGGGGCCTGCTCTGGAAAAACTCCAACATGCTTAAAAGCAGTAAGTCCCAATCTTAATCCAAAATTAAGATCCCCTTTTGAATAGTTAATGATCCACTGATCTGGTACTTTTTTTAGTTTTCTCCACTGCCCCGAATCCTCCTTGCCAGACTTACCAAAACCTGCACCTGCAGAGAAAATAGTATGAGCCAATTTATCCCACTCCTTCTCAGACATATCTTTATCCCACAATGCTTTAGGCTCTGGCCTTATAGTGTATATATTTCCAAATCGCTCTAGCTTTTCAAAATTTCCGGAGTCAACTAACTCATAATCTTTCCAACCCTGTGGAGACTCTAAAATCATAATAGGAATAATAATTTGTTATAGATTAATTATATTATGGGCTCTAAGGTAGTAATTTTATTAGAATTATTACTATTTTTGCCACTTAGATTCAATAATTAATAATAATTTCACACTATGCAAAAAATTGATAATTACAATTTTACAGGCAAGAGAGCGATAGTTAGAGTAGATTTTAACGTCCCTCTTAATGAATCATTCGAAATTACAGATGACACAAGAATAAGAGCTGCTATTCCTACCTTAAAAAAAGTATTAGATAAAGGTGGTTCACTAATAATTATGTCTCATTTGGGCAGACCTAAAGGGCCAGAAGATAAGTTCTCACTTAAACATATTATTCCTGCAATTGAGCAAAAACTTGGTAAAAGTATAAAATTTGCAAATGACTGTATGGGACAAGAGGCAATAGAACTATCTGCAACATTACAACCAGGGGAGGTTCTTCTTCTAGAAAATTTAAGATTTTATGCTCAAGAAGAGGGCAAACCAAGAGGATTAGCAAAAGATGCCGATGAGGCGACTAAAAAAGAGGCTAAAGAAAAAATCAAAGAGAGCCAAAAAGAGTTTGTCAAACAACTAGCTTCTTATGCTGATTGCTATATAAATGATGCATTTGGAACTGCCCATAGAGCTCACGCTTCTACAGCTCTTATTGCTAAGTATTTCCCAAATGACAAGATGTTTGGATACGTAATGGAGGGTGAGATTGAAGCTATTGACAAAGTTCTTAAAACACCATCAAAACCTGTAACAGCAATTATTGGTGGAGCAAAAGTATCTTCTAAAATATCTATAATTGAGAAGTTATTTGATGTTACCGATAATATGATTATTGGAGGAGGAATGGTTTTCACATTTATAAAAGCTCAAGGAGGGCAAATAGGAGCTTCGCTATGCGAGGACGACCAAATGGAATTAGCTCTATCTATTCTTGAAAAGGCTAAAGAGAAAGGGGTAAAACTCTACTACTCTGGAGATGTAGTTATCGCCGACAAATTTAGCAATGACGCAAACACACAAGTTGTTGCAGACAATAAAATTCCAGATGGTTGGATGGGAATGGATGCCGCTCCATCTACTGTTGATGAGTGGGAAAAAGTCTTAAGAGATTCAAAAACCGTACTTTGGAATGGTCCTGTTGGAGTATTTGAGATGGCTAATTTTGCTAAAGGAACAAATCGTATTGCGCAGATATTGGCTGAGATTACAGACAAAGGTGTATTTACACTTGTAGGAGGTGGAGATTCTGTTGCTGCAGTAACTCAAATGGGGTTTGCAGATAGAGTAAGCTATGTATCAACTGGTGGAGGAGCTATGCTTGAGTATTTAGAAGGCAAAGAACTCCCTGGTATAGCAGCCATTAGGGAATAACTAAAAAATGAGGGTGACCTATAAATAAAGTCACCCTCTTCTATATTTTCACACTCTGTAATTATACAGTAAGAATTTCTCTCTCTTTTGCAGCTAACGCCTCATCAATTAATTTATTAAATGAGTCTGTCTCTTTTTGAATCAACACCTCTCCATCTTTAACAACATCCTCTGGAAGACCCTCTTTTTGATATTTCTTTAGTGTATCAACACACTCTCTTCTAGCATTTCTAACGCTGATTTTTGCGGTCTCTCCCTCAGCTTTTACCTTTTTAACTAGGTCTTTTCTTCTCTCTTCTGTCAATGGCGGAACATTTATTCTTATATGCTCACCATTATTCTGAGGAGTAAAACCTAAATTAGCATTGATAATTGCCTTCTCTATTGCAGGAATCATCTTCTTTTCCCAAGGCTGTATTAACATTGTTTTTGCATCTGGAGATGTAACACTTGCCACCTGAGGGACAGGCGTAGGAGAACCATAATAATCTACCATCACACCGTTGAAGATTGCTGGGTTAGCCTTTCCAGCTCTGTAACCTTTCAACTCCTCTTCTAAAAATACCAAAGCTTTATTCATTTTCTCTTTAGCATTTGCAATTACCTCTTTTTGATTGCTAATATCCATAACTGTTCTATTTAGTCTATATATGTTGCTAATAAAATATCTACTTACCCACTATTGTTCCAATATCTGCACCCTCAACTACTAAAGAGAGATTTCCATTTTGATTCATATCGAAAACTATAATTGGAATATTATTCTCTTTACATAGAGTAAAAGCCGTCATATCCATAATTTTTAAATTATCCGACAATGCCCTATCGTAACTAAGAGAACTAAATTTAATTGCATCACTAAATTTTTCTGGATCCTTATCATAAACACCATCTACTCTAGTCCCCTTAAGAAGGGCATCTACCTCCAATTCAGCAGCTCTAAGTGCCGATGCAGAGTCTGTTGTAAAGAATGGGTTCCCAGTTCCTCCAGCGATAATTGCAACTCCACCACCTCTCATAAACTCCACAACACTCTCCTTTATGTAATAGTCTGCATATGGAAACATTTGAGTAGAAGTGAATACCTTACAAGGTGTTCCCAAACCATTTATGGACTGAGACAAGGCCAAACTATTTATAACAGTGGCCAGCATACCCATTTGATCTCCTTTTACCCTATCAAAACCTTTTGAGACTCCGCTCAATCCTCTAAAAATATTTCCTCCACCAATAACAATAGCAACCTGGATTCCACTCGAGACTACGGAACATATCTCCGATGCATACTGCTTAAGAGTCTCTGAATCGATCCCTATTCCCTCTTCTCCTCCTAGACTTTCACCACTTAGTTTTAGGAGTATTCTATTGTATTTCATATAATAAACTGGTTTTTAGACTTTCAATATCCACTTTTATCAAACAAAAATAACTAAACATTATGAAAATACCAAGAAGGAGTATATCTTTGCAATCTCAATCACACAATGGATAATAAATAAATAAACTTATATAGTAATGGGAAATATACTTACATCCTCTATTGGAAAAAAACTCGTTATGAGTCTTTCGGGATTGTTTCTAATTGTTTTTGTTACAATCCATATGCTGGCAAACTCAGCATATCTTCTTGGAGAAGAAGCCTTTGATGCCGTAATTGAATTTATGTCATCTCCTTTTATCGTAATAATGGTTCCTGTATTGGCTGCAGGTTTTATTATCCATATTGTATATGCTCTTATGTTGACCATTATAAACCGCAAAGCCAGAGGTACTCAAAGATATGAAGTATCAAACAAAGCCCAAACAGATTCATGGGCTTCTAAAAACATGTTTGTTCTTGGTATTATTATTGGTGGTGTTTTAATTTTTCATCTTACACATTTTTGGGCTAAAATGCAACTTCCAGAATTTACTGGAGGCCATGCAGAGAATGGAAATGTTCTTATGGAGCAAACATTCAGTAGTATCTGGATTGTAATTTGCTACTTAATATGGTTTGTTGCCCTATGGTTCCACCTTACACACGGCTTTTGGAGTGCATTCCAGACAATTGGAGCAAATAACAATGTATGGATCTCTAGATTAAAAGCTGTATCAACTGTTTATGCAACCGTTATATGTGCTGGTTTTGCAGTAATTGCAATATATGCATACCTAAAAGCAAATGGCTTTATAGGATAACTTTTAAGTATCATACAATATACGGTATAATTACAGAATAAATAAAGAAGATATTATTCCGTCCGAAACAAATAGTTTTTCGGGCGGAATTTTTATATAACCATCATCTAAAACTAATTCATTATCCTCCAATAACCTCTCTAACAGCCCCATAAAACCTTTAACATGTCCTTTAGGACATCTTCTAATCAGAGTATTATAGTCTATACCTTTTAACACTCTTAGAGAAAGCATAATTAACTCATTAAAAAGATCAATCTCACTTAATATCTCCTGATGATATAGTTTAGAGATATCTCCACAACTACCCTCAAGAATCTCTAAATACCTAAAAAGATCTGACTCCACCCAAAATCTTCTATTTTCAATAAAAGAGTGGGCCGAGGGACCAAATCCTAAATATGGTGAGTGGTCCCAGTATGAGCTATTATGAATCGCTCTATACCCCTCTTTAGAGTAATTAGATATTTCATATTGATAATACCCCCCTTTCTCTAACTCTCTTTTTATGGTATAATATTGCTTGTTGCACTCAGAATCTGTGGGTGGAGAGTACTTTCCACTAGAATAGTCTCTAAATAACTGAGTACTCTTCTCAATACTCAATTGATAAGTTGAAATATGCTCTGGAGAGAGAGATAATAATCTCTCTATGTTATACTTTAAATCTTGTTCTTTAAGCTGACTAAAGCCAAAAATTAAATCTAAACTAATATTATCAAATCCAGCCTCTCTAGCCATATTAAAAGCATCGATAGCCCGCTTTGAATTATGTCTTCTGTTCATCCACTCTAAGTGTAGATCAATAAATGATTGTACACCTATGCTAACTCTATTGACATAATTACTCTTGAGAGATTTAAGATAATCCAGAGAAATATCATCTGGATTTACCTCTATTGTCACCTCCATTCTATTTATTGAGGATGGCTCGATCTCAGAAATATTAGATAACTCCTCTATTATAGAGCCTATTTGAGATGGTGACAAAAGAGAGGGAGTTCCTCCACCAAAATAGATTGATGTAATAGGAACTCCCATACTATTAATTTGCTCTTTTCTGCAGTTTAATTCTCTCTTTAAAGAATAGATAAATCTATCGATTAAATCTATTTTTGTCTCTGAATAAAAATCGCAATATCTGCAAAATCTAGAGCAAAAAGGTATATGAAAATAGATACCAGCCAATTAATTAGTATAATACATTATCTTAATAGTAAATCGGCACTACCCAATTTTGCCTCTTCTGTATAGATATCTACAGTATAGACACCTCTTTGATAAGTTTGATTACTACTTGCAAAGAAAATACAAATTTCCACCTCATTGCCTTGATAATCTATCTCTCTAACCGCAGAATATATCATTTGCTCTCCATCTGAAGTAAAAATTTGCTGTTGAGAATTTGTCATTAAAATTCCATCTGGCCCTTTAACTCTAATAAAAATCCTTCTTGGCCCCTTTCTAGCTATAGAGTTCTCTACCAAATTAAGACATGTCTTTAGCTTTGCCGTTCTACTACTTCTATCAGTATCATTATCCCTTGAGTTTATAGCTGTCAGCACAAATCCGCGCCCTCTTAATACAGAACCAACCTCTACCTTCTTTGCATACTCATCTGTAGTAGTTCTTAAATCTTCATATCTCTGTCTGGATTGTCTAGCTTCTGTTCTAGCTTTAGCAGCATCCTCTCTTAAAGCAATATTGAGAGTATTCAATGAGTCGATTTGATAAATGTAAGACCTCATTATGCTTCTTAGAGTACCTAATTCCTTTTCGTATTGTCTAATTTTGGCTCTATTTGTAGCTTCTGTCTTTTTGAATCTATCTATCAATTGCTCAACTTTCTCTCTCTCTCTTTCTAGTTCGGCATTTAAACTATCATTACTTGTAGATAATTCTTGATAATCATCACGTAATTCCAGCATCTGCACAGTTAAAATCTCTTTCTCTTCATTGAGATCTTTTATCATTCCTCCTCTATCTATCCAAATCCAAGCCAAAACTATTGCTAAGATTACGGCCACAGAGGCAAGCCCAATTACAACTCTCTTTAAATTTTTTTGATCTTCCATATCATTAATATTTATCTACTAGTCAACCATACAAAAATATAAAAAATAACTAAATTTATAAAGCTATTTTTTATAGCTTTGCCTGCATAATTGGCTAATTGATTAAAATAATTATATATGGACACATCTTTTTCTTTTCAAAAGTACTCTAGAAGAGCTATTAAATACCTTATTTACCTTGTAATTATTTTTATTTTGGTAATTGCTATTTTCTCTTTTATTTCTAAACAACCTTTTAGTTTCTCCGCACTTTTCCGCCCAGGTACTGGTATTCAAATTGCCATTTTTCTACTAGTTATATCTGCTATATACCCTCTTATTGGATATACAACAAAAAAGGTATTTTTAAATAAATCATATCAAGATGATTCAGCAACAATAGAGGATATTCTAGCTAGAAATAACTTCAAAAAAGAGTGCACTATGGGAGATTACTCTGTTTTTAGACATAAAAACCAATTTCTTAGAGCAATTAGAATGTTCGAAGATCATATTGTAATAAACCATACTGACAATCCTATCATTCTAGAAGGACAACGTAAGGATGTATATAGAATTGCTAGAATGATTGAGTACGCTATTAGAGAGAAAGAGAGTTAATAGCCTCTTTATACGGCTCTACATCAAATTCAGGCTCTACCAAGGCTCTTTTATTATCTAATTTAAAAGATAGGTAGGTTATTGGCATACCCTTAGATAGAAACATCTGCTCATATCTTGTTTTTATTGATAATATGCTATCGGCAAAATTTTTGCCATATATATCATCACAACAAGATATTATCTCTAAATTGTTTGCCTCAACTAGAGCTTTTGTATAGTGATGTAAAAATTGACTGTCGGTTTTAAGATGAATAACTCCGCCCTCTTTTATAAAACCTCTATACCTCTCTAAAAAAAATGAGGAGGTCAATCTTTTTGTACTCTTTTTTATCTGCGGATCTGGAAAGGTTATCCAAATTTCTGAAACTTCATCTTTGTCAAAAACAGAGTTTATAAACTCAATTCTAGATCTTAAAAAAGCAGCATTGGGGATAGACATTTCTGTTACTGTCTTTGCACCTCTCCACATTCTAGCTCCCTTAATATCCACTCCAATAAAGTTGTTGTTAGTAAAGGTTTGAGCCAATGACACCGTGTACTCACCTCTCCCACAACCCAGTTCTAAAACAATCGGCAACCCATTCTTAAAGTAAGTAAGATCCCACTTACCCTTCATTAAATAATTATTATTAAAAACCTCTTTAAAATCTGGTTGAAATAGGCACTCAAAGCCATTATTCTCTTGAAATCTCTTTAATTTATCTTTTCCCATTGTTATGATTATTGCCTTTTCTAGGTCTTGCCTTTCTATCGTTTCTCTTTCTAGGCTGTTGTGATTCTGTCCCGTCAAACCTAGATATACTATCCTCTCCTACTGCACTTAAGTAATCCGATGTTTTAGTCTCTTTTTTTGAGTTAATATTGATAATTTTAACCCCTTTTCTATTTAATCTAATATACTCCCTAACCTTATCGACATCCAATGGGAACATATTAGTCATACTATTTGGCTCAAATGAGAACCACATAATACCTTTCAAAGTGTCAGTTTTAACAAGATATACTGGACCATCTTCTGAATCTATAGGCCCCTTAAGCTGCGGAATATTTTTATGTGCATCAATGTATGTGTGAGCCTCATAATTTATGCAGCATTTTAGCTTACTGCACTGACCGGCAAGTTTTTGTGGATTTAATGATAGATCTTGAGTCCTTGCCGCTTGAGTTGTTATTGATTTAAAATCTGACATATATCTAGAACAGCAAAGTTCTTGACCACAAACTCCAAGCCCTCCAATAAGCCCCGCCTCTTGACGTGCACCAATCTGCTTCATCTCTATTCTTATTCTGAACTCCTCTGCAAATAGCCTAATTAATTGTCTAAAATCCACTCTCTCATCGGCTATATAGTAAAAGATTGCTTTGGTACCATCTCCCTGAAACTCTACATCTCCAATTTTCATTTCTAAATTTAATGCAGATGCTATTTGGCGGGATCTAATCATGGTAATATGCTCTCTGGATATAGCATCTTGCCACTTCTCTATATCAATTGATTTTGCCTTTCTAAAAATCTTCTTAAACTCGTAAGTCTTAAAATCAATCCTATTACGTTTTAGCTGGTGTAGAATAACAGGGCCAGAAAGTGTCACTATGCCCACATCGTGTCCATTTTGTGCCTCAACCACAACAATATCACCTGGTTTAATAGCTACTCCCGAAGCATTTCTAAAATAAAGTTTTCTAGTATTTTTAAATCTTACCTCAAAAAGATCTTTAGTCGTCTCTTCAGGAATGCTTTTTAACCAATCAAAAACATCTAGTTTACAACACCCCACTTTATGTTCACACGTTAAACCACCTTGGTGATCTCTACTACTTACTGTTCCTCTAGAACAGTCATATTTTATATTATCTATTTCCATTTTATCTCAAATTACAAAGATACAAAAAAGGTATTAGCTAAATCGCAAAAGATATATTTACCATTTACATTGGACTCTATATCTGCGATGGCTGTATTGAGTAATTTATTAGATTTAAATATATAGGCAGTATCCATTTTGTCTCTACACAAATTAATAAAAGAGTTACCATGCTCTCGCAAAATAGACAGTTGCGGAAGTTGAGCTTTGGCCATTAAGACATCTCTTAAAAAATCCATTATAGATATACATAATCGCTTTTGAGAATCTCTATTTAACTGTCCAGCATCTTGATAAAAGGTGATTAACTTTACATAGTCTTTAAATATACACGCCTCAAATAGAGTTTGAATATAATTATCATACTCCTTATTATTTATGGACTCCTCTACAAGATCTCTGGCCTTTGTTAGACTACCCCTAGATAATCTAGCAATTTTGCCAGCAAATTCATACTCTAAATCAAACTCCTCAATCAACTGCGATGCTAATTTATCTTCCTCAATAGGGGGTAAATTAAAATATTGACATCTAGATAAAATAGTGGTTAATATCTTTTCGGACGAAGATGATACCATGATTATGTATGTATCTGCAGGAGGCTCTTCTATAATTTTTAGCAATTTATTTGCTGCTTCACTATTCATTCTCTCAGGTAACCATAATATTAAGAACTTTAAACCGCTTTCAAAAGAGCGCAAACTCAATTTTCTTAATATTGCAGATGCCTCATTAACTCCAATATATCCAACCTTATTTTCAATTCCAATAAAGTCACTCCACTCTTTTTCTGAGAAATAGAGATCTTTAGATAAAAACTCTCTCCACATTGGAATGAATGTATCACTTGTTGGCTTTTTATCGCCCCCTTGTATAGATTTGGAGTTATTTACAGGATAGACAAAATGGAGATCGGGATGGGCCAACTTGGTAAACTTTATACATACAGGACAAACTCCACAAGAATCTCTTTCGTCTCTATTTGGACAGCACATATATTGAGCAAAAGATATAGCTAAAGCCAAAGCACCTGAGCCCTCCACTTCATTAAAAATAATTGCATGTGGAACTCTGTTCTCTTTTACAAGATCTCTTAGCCGATCTTGGATTTTGTTTTGACCAATAATATCTTTAAACTGCATAACCTACCTCTATCCTATTACTACCATCTCACAATTTTCACAATCAAATTTGAGTAAAAACTTACGTCCTCTATTCTCTAGATAAATAGGGTCTTTTACCTTGGATCCCTGACTACTCTTTTTACATATATCCAACTCATATCTAATACAGTACTTACATCTCATCAGCTCTATCGGCTCACTCTTAAAGACCAATTCAATACCACTCTCTATTGAGCTAAATCCAAGCTGAGAATATAGACTCTTTGCTTTAGAATTTACAATATTCAATCTGTAGTCTGCCGTGAATGGAGCACTTTTAACTCTATCTAAGTCCAATCTAAAATTACTCTTACAAATATAAGAACTATCAGTACATTTTTTGCTAAACAGAGGTGCTAATTGAGACGCAAGTTCTCTGCGGATTGAATTTAGCAAAGAGACTGGCAAAAAAGGAACCAGATCATAAATAATTTCTTTTACAGTAAATTTAAAACTTTCAGATCTCTTTGATAATTGATCTCTTATAGATTTCTCTGCTAACTCTATATTATTTGCTGCCTCTCCTTTAATTGAAAAACTCGAATTTAAAATATTATCTCCTCTAAAAAAGGATTTTATCTCAATTCTATCTAGATAAACACTCAGAGAGAGATCTATCTCCATATATAAACGGGGTCTATTGGAAACTATCTCTTTAAAAAAATTGTGATTATAATTTCTGTATAATATTGAATCCTTTTTAATATTGTATACCCCATCGGTATCAACAATATCTCCATTCACCCTATTTGCTCTAAGACCGACAGCCACACCATTTTTATCAATAATAAATAGACCATCTCCATTGTTTAGCCTAATCTGAGATTTATATTCAAAAGAAGTGGTTGCTCCAGATTTCCAAACCTTGGAAATTACTCCTACTTTTTCTCCTGTGGACTTTACAACACTTCCCGAACTCCACTTAGCTCTCTTATTATCTATAAACAGTGATGTATATCCTCTATTAAAAGTACTGTCAATCTGTGGAGTAAAACCACCATAAACTGTGCCGAAAGAACTTTTTTGCAAGTCATCTCTTTTAGAAATAATATCATCTAAAATACCCCTATAATGCCTTACAACATTGGAGACATATGGTAAGTCTTTTAACCTACCTTCTATTTTAAATGAGGTTACTCCTGCATCTATTAACTGCTCAATTCTATTAGATAAATTTAAATCCTTTAAAGAGAGTAATGGCCTATCCGCAACAATTATATCTCCACTACTATTTACTAAATTGTAGTTTAGTCTACACAATTGTGCACACTCTCCTCTATTGCCACTCCTCCCTACCAGCTTACTACTCATGTAACAGTTGCCGCTATAACTAACACAAAGAGCTCCATGAACAAAGGACTCTAACTCAACAGATGTACTAGAGCGGATATTATTTATTTGAGATAAAGAGAGTTCTCTAGCAAGAATTAATCGCTTAAATCCTAAGCTTTCCAGTAACTTTGCTTGCTCCAAAG
>LUYZ01000042.1 GCA_001603425.1 Bacteroidales bacterium Bact_08 | reverse complement strand
AGCATGGCAAGATGCCGATAAGTTTAGTATTTATTAATAAATGATATTATAATATTTAAAAAATGAGATTTAACTTTAAATTGTTATTACTAATTGTAATTAGTTTATTTTCTATCTTTTCATGCAAAAGCGTACCTAGAGATGGTGATTACTCAATTTACATTTTTTCTACAAATGATTTACATGGTAGGCTATTTGATTCGTTGTATGTTCCCTCTCAAGAGCAATCTACACACAAATACTCATTGGCGTCTGTAAGTGGTTATATTAATAGAATGAGAGATAGTGTGGGAGAGAATAGGGTTGTGTTATTAGATGCAGGAGATAATCTTCAAGGAGACAATAGCATGTTTTACTATAATTTTGTTGATACAAGTTCGGTTCATCTCTTTTCTAGAGTTATGAACTATCTTAATTATGATGCGATTACCGTTGGAAATCATGATATTGAGGCTGGACCAAGAGTCTATAATAAGATAACTCAAGAACTTAATGCACCATTTCTTGCAGCAAATGCAATTAATTTAAGTAATAAAGAACCCCATTTTGAACCATATACAATAATAGAAAGAGATGGTATTAAAATAGCTGTTATTGGATTGACAAATCCCAATATTCCCAAATGGCTCTCTCCAGAGTTGTGGGAAGGTCTTTTTTTTGATCAAATAGTAACATCTCTTAACCACTGGGTTGAGATTGTAAAGAAAAAAGAGAGGCCTCACTTTATAGTTGCCTTATTACATGCAGGTATTGGTGAAATAGAGGAGTATAATGTAGAGCATCCATCTCTGTTTGTTGCTAAAAATGTAGATGGGATTGATATCGTTTTTGCTTCACACGATCATAAAAGAGGTGCCTTTAAAGTAAATAATGGCAAAAAAGATGTCTGGGTACTACAAGGAGGGTCAAGAGCCTCTGACCTATCATCAGTTTTACTCAATTTTTCTATCAAAGGAGGTAAGGTTAGCAATCTAACCTATGATGCGTCTGTTGTGCCTATGTCTAATATAGAGCCAGATAGAGCGTATTTAGATTATTTTAGAAGTGATTTTGAAGCAATCAGAGAGTTTTCTAATAGAGAGGTTGGAACACTATCTCAAAGCATCTCTTCTAGAGACTGCTATTTTGGTCAAAGCAAATTTTTATCTCTTATTCACAGAGTACAATTACAAAATAGTGATGCTCAAATATCATTTGCAGCTCCTCTAACATATGATGTTACTATTAATGAGGGTAAATTGATTTATCAAGATCTATTTAAACTATATCCATATGAAAATCAACTATATGTTGTTGAGATGAGTGGTAGAGAGATTGTTGACTATCTGGAATACTCTTATTCTAAGTGGATAAATAAAGTTGAAGTTTCAAATAAAAGCGTATCAAAGGGAACTCTTTTTAATATCTCAAATGATAGTGGAAGGTATAGATTCAATAATATACATTTTAATTTTGACTCTGCTGCAGGTATTGATTATGAGGTGGATGTTACTAAAGATTTTGGATTTAGGATTAATATAAAATCGTTATCAGACGGTACACAGTTTGATATTAATGGTATATATAGAGTTGCAATGACTTCTTATAGAGCAAATGGAGGGGGTGATATTCTTGTAGAGGGCGCAAAAATACCAAAACAAATGCTTGCCCAGAGAGTTGTTAATAGAGGAGGTGATATTAGAGATTTAATTTACACTAGTCTATCAAAAGACTCTGTTATTGCTGTACAAAATTATAATAACTGGTCTTTTGTTCCTAAAAATATTGCAAATAAAATGATTAAAAAGGAGAGAGCTTTACTTTTTCCTAACGAATAAAAAAAGAGGCTGTTTAAAAAATAAGTTAAACAGCCTCTTTTAAATTATATTATTACTGGTGTTTATTTAGCAAAGCTAACAGAACGAGTCTCTCTGATTACAGTAATTTTTACTTGTCCAGGATATACAAGCTCTTCCTGAATTTTTTTAGCAATATCCAATGAGAGTTGTTCTGAGTCTTTATCTGAAACATGTTCACTACCAACAATCACTCTAAGCTCTCTACCAGCTTGTATTGCATAAGATTTTGTAACACCAGGGTATGATTGAGCTAACTCCTCCATCTCTTTGAGACGTTTGATATATGACTCAATAACTTCCCTTCTAGCGCCAGGTCTAGAGCCAGATATAGCATCACTTACAAGAACAATAGGAGATATTAGAGACGTCATTTCGGTCTCTTCGTGATGAGCTCCAATAGCATTGCAAATCTCTGGTTTCTCTTTGTATTTTTCGGCTAATTTCATACCTAAAATAGCATGTGGAAGTTCTGGATCTTCGTCAGAAACCTTTCCAATATCATGTAATAAACCTGCTCTTTTAGCTACTTTTGGATTTAATCCCAATTCTGAGGCGATAGTAGCTGCTATATTTGCAACCTCTCTAGAGTGCTGAAGGAGGTTTTGGCCGTATGACGACCTATACTTCATCCGTCCAATTAGTTTAATAAGCTCTAAATGAACACCATGGATTCCAAGATCTATACAGGTTCTTTTCCCAGTCTCCAAGATCTCGTCATCTAACTGTTTTTGCACTTTTTGTACTACCTCTTCTATTCTTGCCGGATGAATTCTTCCATCTGTAACAAGTTGATGTAAAGCCAGTCTTGCCACCTCTCTTCTAACAGGATCGAATGCCGATAGTAAAATAGCTTCTGGAGTATCATCAACAACAATCTCTACGCCAGTAGCTGCCTCTAAAGCTCTAATATTACGACCCTCTCTTCCGATGATTCTTCCTTTGATTTCATCACTTTCTATATTGAATACTGTTACAGCATTCTCAATTGCAGTTTCTGGAGCTATTCTTTGGATTGAATTTATGACAATACGTTTAGCCTCTTTGCTTGCTGTTAATCTAGCTTCGTCAATTACTTCACTAATATATGACATAGCTTCGCTTTTTGCATCAGACTTCATGCTCTCTATTAGTTGATTTTTTGCCTCTTCTGCAGTTAAACCAGCAATATTTTCAATTTTAGTAATTACCTCTTTGGTTAACTTTTCATACTCAAGAGCCTTTTGATTAAGCAAATCTTGCTGTAATTTAAGATTATCCTTAAGAGAATCTAGCTCTTTACTTTTTTTATTAACCTCTGAGTGTTGTTGATTTATTAGAAGCTCTTTCTGCTTCAATTTAGACTCCTGCTGAATAACGTGATTAGATCTCTCTAGAATTTGCTGTTCGTGTTCAGATTTTAGCTGTAAAAACTTCTCCTTAGCTTGAAAAATCTTCTCTTTCTTTATATTTTCTCCATCTTGATGGGCGCAACGTAGAATCTCTTCTCGTTTCTTTTTTAATACAATGTTTCCCAAATAGTAGGAGATAGCAAACGCTGCAATTGCAGGAAGTAGAATAGTTAATATAATATCCATATTTAATCTATATATAGTGTTGTGTGTTGAATATCAAAAAAATGCCGCCAAAAGCTATTTATGCAAAAATCTTAAAAAACAAGATTTGAGCTCCGATTTCTGTCGCAAACGTCCAACGTCCCGTAAACGGAATCCCCCTAAGGGTAAATAGGCCTGTTTTTAACAATCGAGTTTACTCTGTATAAAAGTAGTGTTGATTTTGTCAAAGAGCGTTCTGGCGGCAAACACTTTATATAGCTGAATTATAAAAGATTCACTTTAATATATTGATCTAATAGATCGTTAACAGAATTTAATTCGTCAATTACTTGAGTTAAATCTTGATTCTGTTCTGCTTCAATAAGCCTAATAACAAACTGAAGTAGAGCCATAGATAGCGCATCTTGAGAGTCTCTGTCTGAGTACTTTTTTTTGTAAAGTTCTACCTTCTCATTTATTATCTTTGCTGCAGCTCTAATTTTCTCCTCGTCATTCGCTGGAATTCTCAGAGGATAGTATCGGTCTGCTATATTTATTTTTATCGATTGCTGTTCCATTTCATTAATCATTCAATAAAGAAATGCACTTATCTATCTCTTTTATTATTATTGCGATCTTTTGTTTTGCCTCTTTTGCATCTGACGAAGACGATTTGAAGGCTTCAGCTAATTGTAACTTATTTATTTTTTCTTCTAATTCTAAATTTAACTGTTTATACTCTTTTAATTCCTCACTGCACTTATTCAACTCCTCTTTTATTAAACGATTTTCAGCAGCTAATTGTTCATATCCAGAAATAATCTGTTCGATTTTTCTCTTTAGGTTATTAATTACTGTATGGTAGTTAGAATTCATAATCATTATGCAGTTATGCAAAGATAATAAATTAAAATTATTTTGAAATAGGATAGCATTAATTATAACTAAAAAAGCCGATGGATCTCTATGTTCCATCGGCTTAGGTAAAAGCTATGAATTTATAACTAAAATTTTAAAACTCACTAATTATTGAGTGTTAAAATAGTAAGTTCTTAAGCTTTGTTAATATCTTTTATTTGGTTCATTCCCTCTTGAATAGCTTTTTCATTCATAGGAATTAACGAGTGGTGTCTCTCTGGAAGGGACTTCTTAAGACCTTTTATAACATTTTCCATTTTTACAACACTCTTTTTTTGTAGATATCCACCTAAAACCACCATGTTATATGCTTTTGAATTGCCTAACTCTGCAGAGATATCAACGGCATTAATTGAGCATATTGTAATGTCTGTTCTTTTTGGATGTCTAGTAATTCCATTAGGGTCATATATTAAAATTCCACCTGGTTTTACTTGATCTTCAAATTTATCTAGAGATTGTTGATTAAGAATTATCGCTGTATCGAATTTACTAATAATTGGAGAGCTGATCTTTTTATCGCTCAAAATTACAGTAACATTTGCGGTACCACCGCGCATTTCTGGACCATATGAAGGCATCCATGTTACCTCTTGTCCTTGCATTATTCCTGAGTAGGCCAAAATTTTACCCATAGATAAAACACCTTGACCTCCAAATCCTGCTATGATTATCTCTTCTTTCATATCTAATAATTTTTTATCTGTCTTTAAGATCTCCTAGTGGATAATTTGGGAACATATTTTCTACCATCCATTCGTTAGCTTTAACTGGTGAAAGTTTCCAGCCAGAGTTACAAGCACTAACTACCTCAACAAATGAGGTTCCTTTCTTTTGAGAACAATTTTCAAAAGCTTTTCTGATTGCTCTCTTTGTTTTTCTAGCAGCTGCTGCACTTTGAACAGATTGACGAGTAACGTAGCAAGTACCCTCTAATTGAGATATAAGTTCAGTTATCTTTAGAGGTTTTCCATGAAGCTCTTCGCATCTACCATATGGAGATGTTGCTGTCTTCATTCCCATTAGGGTTGTAGGAGCCATTTGGCCTCCAGTCATACCATAAATTGCATTATTTATAAAAATAACTACAATATTCTCTCCTCTATTACAAGCGTGCATGATTTCTGCAGTACCTATAGAGGCTAAGTCTCCATCTCCTTGATATGTAAATACATATTTGTCTGGGAAA
Source organism: Bacteroidales bacterium Bact_08 (assembly GCA_001603425.1). GTDB lineage: Bacteria > Bacteroidota > Bacteroidia > Bacteroidales > UBA932 > Bact-08. The sequence continues at coordinate 9,310 of LUYZ01000042.1, read as the reverse complement.
AGCCTAGCAGTAGCAGTTGCAAGCGCAGGAGCCCTTCCATGAGCTGCTTGTTGCCAGTCTATATCTAGATAATTATATGCAAAAACAGAACATCCAACGGGTGAAATTCCGATTGTCTTATCTTGAATGCCCATTTCGTCAATTACTTCTGCAATCAATTTATGCACAGTACCATGAGAACATCCCGGGCAGTAGTGCATAACATTATCGGTTAAAACAGAGGTTTTTGAATAGACCTTGTTTTCTGGTTTGATTATATCTTTAACATCCATTGTTGTCTGCTTTTATTTGTTGATCTCTTTTTTAAACGCTTCGTATACCTCTTCTGGAGAAGGAACAATACCACCTAATCTTCCAAAGAAATTTACAGGAATTTGACCATTTACTGCCAATCTAATATCCTCTATCATCTGACCAGCACTTAGCTCAACAGACATAATTGTTTTAAGCTGCGGAGTTAATCTTTGGATCTCTTTGGTAGGGAAAGGGAAAAGTGTAATTGGTCTTAATAAGCCTAATTTAATACCCTCTGCTCTAGCTTGATCTATAGTGCTCTCGCAAATTCTAGCCATACAACCATAAGCAACAATAACATGCTCAGCATCTTCACACATATATGTCTCAAATCTAACATCCTCCTCTTCCATCTGTTTGTACTTAGCTTGTAATTTGTCATTTAATCTCTCATGTACAGCAGCATCTAGTGCCAATGAAGTAATAACATTTTGTTTTCTATCCGGAGTTTTGCCAGTAGTTGCCCATGGATATTTTTGTGCTATCTCTTCGTTTGACATACGATCTTTCATAGGTCTAAGCTCTACCTTTTCCATCATCTGACCAACAACACCATCTGCAAGGATTAGTGCTGGACTAAGATATTTAAATGCAAGATCAAAGCCTAAATCTACAAAATCATACATCTCTTGTGCAGATGACGGTGCTAAAACTATCATTTTATAGTCTCCATGTCCACCACCTTTACAAGCTTGGAAGTAGTCACCTTGGCCTGGTTGGATAGTTCCTAAACCAGGACCACCTCTAACTACGTTAACAACAACGCAAGGAAGTTCTGCTCCAGCCAAATAGCTAAGTCCTTCACACATAAGGCTAAGCCCTGGACTACTAGAAGATGTCATTACTTTTTTACCACATGAAGCACCACCATATAACATATTTATAGACGATGTTTCACTTTCTGCCTGAAGAACAACCATACCTGTTGTTTCCCAAGGCTTTTCGACCATTAAGGTCTCCATAATCTCCGATTGAGGAGTGATTGGGTAACCAAAATAGCCATCGCAACCATTTCTTATAGCCGAAATTGCGATAGCCTCATTACCTTTCATTAAAATGTGTTCTGCCATATCTAATACGTTTATTAACTTTTATACTTTAACTCTGTAAACAGTGATACATGTGTCTGGACACACAGTTGCACAGTTTGAACATCCCGTGCAGCTCTCTGGATTTGCCATATAGGCGTAGTTGTAACCTTTGCTGTTTACCTCTTTAGCTAAAGCAATTGTGTTGGTAGGACAATTAACAAGGCATACACTGCATCCCTTGCATTTTTCTGTATCTACCACTATAGCTCCTCTTAATGCCATAATAATTTGTTTAGTTTATAATTTTTTACAAAAATATAATAATTTATCTATAATCGAAAGCATTTGGTTGGAAAATGCTTATATTATTTAGAGAAAAATTGAAATCCGCTAATAGCTGAGTCAATTATATATCTCCATCTAACAATAATTCCAACCAAAAGGGCTATTATAACAATAATAAACCCTTTTGTTGTATCTGAAAGAGAATTGAATTTTTTAATCAATTGTTTCATCCTTTTCTATCCTAATTCTGGCATCTACGGCAATTACCTGTTTGGAGTTCCCTAGAAGCGGATTTAGATCCATTTCATAAATTTCTGGTGCTGCCTCGCACAGAGCCGATACTCTCCTGATTGAGTCTGCAAAAAATAGTTCATTAACCCCCTCTTGGCCTCGAATGCCTTTGATTAATTCATAGCTTCTAAGAGACTTAATCATTATCTCTGCCTCATTTTTTGAGATAGGACTGAGATTATAAGAGATGTCTTTAATTGCTTCTACAAATATGCCTCCTAACCCACACATAATTAAATGACCAAAATTATCTTCTCGTTTTGCTCCAATAAAAATTTGGGTTCCGCTAAGCATAGGTTGGATAAGTATAGAGGTGGTATCTGTAATTTTCATCATTCTCTTGAACTCAATAGTCAATCTGTCTTCGTCAGAAACGTTCAGCACTACACCACCCACATCACTTTTATGAACAGGGCCTACAACTTTCATCACAAGAGGATATCCTATCTCTTTTGCAAGTTGTTTAGCCTCTTCTAGAGAGTTGGTTACAACCTCTTTGGCTCTGTTTATGCCGGCAGCATCAAGAAGTTTTTGAACATCTTTTGGCTCTAGATACCCATTTTTTGCATTGTTTATTACAGATCTAATAATTTTGGTGTCAACAGGTGTTGATTTAGGATCATATTGAGGACCCTTATGATTGATTACTTTCGCTAAGGCTGCACCAAAAGCCACCTCCTCTGGAAATGATATTCCACCTTCTAGTTGGAATTTTTCAATTTCCTGCTTCACATTAACAATTGATGGTAGAATAGGATATATCGGCTTTTTAGAAACCTCTTGTCTTTCTCTTATTACTGTATAGACATCGTGTACTTGTGTTAAGCCAGGCGATCCGAAAATAACAGCAATACTATCTACATCAAACTTATTATAACAAGTATCGAGAATTTCAGATAGTTGACTAGCTGTTCCAGTTGCTAAAAAATCAATAGGATTAGATACGGAAGATCCCGGATATAGCTTAGATAAAAGGTAGTTTGCATCTTCTCCCTCCAAATGAGGTATCTCTATTCCGTTTGCCGATAAAACATCAGTAAGCATAACAGCAGGCCCACCTGCATGAGTAACTATTGCAACTCTGTTTCCCTCTGGCATAGGATGCATTAATATTGAGGCTACGGTTACAAGTTCTTGTCTGCTATAACAACGAATTATTCCTGCTTTTTTAAATAGGGCATCGATAGCTTTATCTGGAGAAGCCATTGCTCCTGTATGAGATGAGGCTGCTCTGCTTCCAGCTTCGCTATATCCAGATTTAATAGCAGCTATTTTTGCTCCTTTTTTAATTAAAGAGATAGAGTGCTTTAGTAATTTTTCTGGCTTAGTAACACTCTCTATGTATAGTAGTTTTACAGGAGCACTCTTGCCGTGAATATATGAATTATCTAAATATTCAATAATATCTTCTACACCAATTTGAGCACTATTCCCTACAGAGTACACCGATGAGAATTTAAGCCCATATTGGGTAGATGCTTCGATAATAAAAACAGCAGTAGCTCCAGATCCAGAAACAATATCAACTCCTTGAGGATCCAATTTTGGTATAGGCTTGGTAAATACTCCAGAGTAGTTTGGAGTTAAAACGCCAATACAATTTGGCCCTATAAGTGATGCTCCTGCTCTATTTACTATATCCACTACCTCTTTTTCTAATTTAGCACCTTCTGGACCATCTTCATGGAAGCCAGCAGATAAAATAATAACTGCCTTACACCCTTTTTTGCTACATAGAACATGAGCTGCGTTAGGACATAGATGAGCAGGTATTGCTAAAATAGCAAGATCTACTTGAGGAAGCTCCTCTAATTGTTTATAAGATTTTATGCCTTGTACACTGTCTGCCTTTGGATTGACAACGTACAGTTTACCGGAGTATTTTGTGTCGATTAAATTTTTTAGAACATTGCCTCCTGGTTTCTGTGTCTCTTCCGATCCACCCACTATAACAATGCTCCTTGGGGATATTAACTCTTTAGTAATCATGTTTGTATGAGGTATTTTTGTTGCAAAGATAATAAAAAGTAACTAAAAAATCGGTATTTGCTTATAAAATTTCTATAAATTCTCTAATTGGTTTAGAATTGTTAATGATTATGTCGTATGCATACCATATTCTCTTGTTTTTGTAATCAAGATATCTATATTTAATTTGTGCTTTATTCTCAATAAAAATAGGATTATTTAAATCTGTTTTTGGATTCCAACCATTTAGAAGTAATCCAGGCCCCATTTTTAATGATAGTCCACTGATATTCCATAATTGAATAACATCCAAAACTTGACTATACTCATTTTCTAAACAAAAATCATATAGAAATAGACCGCGCTTCTCTCTATTTTCTATTTTTCTTTCGAATCTACTAATATAGAAATCTACAATTTTATTTAAGGCCTCTCTATTATTAATAATAATGGATCTAAATACATCTTTCCACATTGAGTGATTGTAGAACATATCAATGATCTCCGATAGGGATGATGATATTTGTAGATGTGAATAGCTCATACTATCGGTTTGTAGAACTTCGTATGGAGGTTCGGGAGAGTATTTGATCCCAAATGATAAGGCATCTTCTTTAAATTTGGTGCCAGGTAGCAGTTTTAGGAGTTCTAGCTGGATTTCATCTGGGTTCAACTCTATTAGAGATATCGTATCATTAAATAGTCTCTCAAGGGTGTATCCAGGAAGGCCTGCAATAAGATCTGTATGAACTATCAAGTTTGCTTGGTTGATCATGTAGTTAAGACCACACAGAGACTCTTCTACAGTGCCAATTCTAGTACACAAATCAATTACATTCTGATCTAAGCTCTGTATCCCTGCCTCAATGTGTAAATGATCTCCTTTAAATTTATTGATACTATCTTTTAATCTATTGTCAATTAATGCAGGGTGAACCTCTAAGTGAAAATTGAGATGCTCTCTATATTGATAAAAAAGGGACAATAACTGCTCTGCTCTAGATCTATTGGCATTAAAAGTTCTGTCTAAAATACGTATCTCTTTTATGCCATTTTGGATACACCTATTTATTCTTTCTTCAATTTGATCGATATCTAAATTCTGAACTCCCTTTGGAATGCCGCTTATGCAAAACGCACAACTGTTAAAGCAACCTCTAGAGGTTTCAATCTGTACAAAAGGCCTTTTCCAATTAAATAGTTTTGATGTTTCGGGAAACTTAATATTGTTAAAATCCTTTGTATTATAGGCTTTGCTATCTATGTAATCTCCATCTTTGATATAGCAAAAACCCGATAGCTCAAGCCATTTTTTTGGATTATCTAAATTTTGTATAAATTCTGGGAATATCTCTTCTCCATCTCCTTTAAATACAGCGTATATATGTCTATTACTAACTAGGTAATCTCTATTATCACCTAAAAACTCTGGACCACCAAGCACAATCTTTATGCTATTATCTATTGAGTAGACTCTTTTTAGAACAGCTTGTAAAATTGAGTGATTAAAAAGCCAAGCTGTAGAGAGAATGATGTCTGGTTGAATTGATATGATTTCTGAAACAAAATGTGATATATTTTTGTTAATTGTTCCTGAGACAATGTTCCAATTGTGTTGTTCTCTTATATGTGATGGAAGTTGTGCGTCTAAAGAGGGGATAGCTAAAGATGAGTGTGAAAATGAGGAGTTTATGTCTAGCCAAAGAATTTTCATTTTTCTACAAAGTTATAAATATTTGGGCTTACTCAATTTTTAATATTGGAGGAAAAAGATTAATTTTGAAAAATTTATATGTTGGTTTATGGGTAATGTTAAGATATTAAATGCAATATTGTCAGATAGACTCTGTGATTTGTATATTAAAGAGGGTGTTATATATAAAATAGTTTACAATACTGCAGACCAGGAATCAGTGGCATTAAAAGAGATTCTAGATATAGAGTTTAGTTCTATTGATCATAAAGTTATAGATGCAAATAAAAAATATGTTATTCCATCATTTGTAAATATGCATACTCATGCAGCAATGACTTTAATGAGGGGGGTTGGAGAAGATATGTCGCTTATGGATTGGTTATATAAAAAGATTTGGCCAATAGAACAGAGACTAGACCAAGAGTTAATTTATTGGGGTACCAAACTAGCCTGTTTGGAGATGTTAAAAACAGGGACAACAGTTTTTAATGATCAGTATTGGCATATTAATAAGGCTGTTGAAGCAGCAAGTGAGATGGGCCTTTGTTCTTTTCACTCTTTTGTAATTTTGGATTTAAACGATGCATCAAAGAAAGATAAAATTATAGATGATTGTAATATAATGTTTGAACAGTCTAAAAACTGGCCTACATCTCAAAAATTCACTATCGGCATTCATGCTCCATATAGTGTTTCAAAGGAGATGATAGAGTGGGGTGCCGATTTTGCTAGAAAAAACAATCTTCTACTACATATTCATGTTTCCGAGACAGAGTTTGAAAATAACGAATCCATTAAAAAACACGGAGTTACTCCCACACAATACTTAGACTCATTAGGAGTTCTAGATAGAAACGTAATTGCTGCTCACTCTTTGTGGATGAGTGATAAGGATATTGAGATATTTGCTAAGAGAGGAGTAAATGTTGTTCATAATATTAACTCTAATTTAAAAATTGCATCTGGGTATAAGTTTAGATACAATGAATTTAGAGATGCTGGAGTTAATGTTACATTGGGTACGGATGGTTGTGCGTCATCTAATAACTTGGATATGTTAGAGACAATGAAAACTACTGCACTGGTTCAAAAAGCTTGGAGGTATAGCCCTACTGCATTGCCTATAGATGAATTGATGAATTTGTCAACTTTTAATGGATATAAGTCTTTGGGTATTAATGCTGGAGTTGTTCAAGAGGGAGCACAGGCTCATCTATTATTGATAGATACAGACTCATATGCTTTTACTCCTAATATCAATTTTCTTGCAAATTTAATTTATTCGGCAAACAGCTCTTGTGTGGATACAGTAATTAGTAATGGAAATGTTGTTATGCAAAATAGAGAGGTAATTGGCCAGAGAGAGATTTTAGACAATGTAAATAGGTTATATAAAAAATTAATTGATTAATATATTAAATGTAAAATAGTTGTTATGGATTTAAATTATACAGACAAAATAGAAGCTGCCGTTAGTTTTATTCAATCAAAGATTGGAAATAAAAAACCTTTAGTTGGTATAGTATTGGGTAGTGGTTTAGGCGAACTAGCAGAGAAAATTGAGAATAGAGTAGTGATTCCTTATACAGAGATTCCAAATTTTGCTCAATCTACAGCTGTTGGTCATAAAGGTAATTTTATTGCAGGTGAGCTTGGAGGCAAGTTTGTTGTTGCGATGCAAGGTAGATTCCACTATTATGAGGGTTATGGGATGGATCAGGTAACACTTCCAATAAGAGTAATGAGAGAACTTGGGATCTCATATCTTTTTGTTTCTAATGCTGCAGGTGGTGTAAATATGTCATTCAGAGTTGGAGACCTTATGATTATTAAGGATCATATCAATCTTATGCCAAATCCATTAATCGGCAAGAATTTGGATAAATTTGGGCCACGTTTCCCAGATATGACAAGACCATATGATTTAAACCTTATTAAATTGGCAAATGATGTTGCAGCATCTCTAAATATCAAACTTCATGAAGGAGTATATTTGGCTGGTACAGGTCCTACATATGAGACCCCGGCAGAGTATGCTTTTTTTAGAACAATCGGTGCCGATGCTGTTGGTATGTCCACTGTGCCAGAGGTTATAGTTGCTAGACACTCTTCAATTCCTGTTTTTGGAGTTTCTGTAATTACTAACGAAGCTTTTGGTTTTACTGAAGATTTTGAAAATGATGGAGACGATGTAGTAAAAGCTGCAAATATGGCTGCACAAAAAATGAATGATCTATTTATTACTTTAATTTCTAAATTATAGATAATCATTGAGAGTAAATTCAATAAAAGGAGGTTTTTGTGAACGATTACAGCACCATATCAAAATCTATTTGTGAGTATTGTAATCTCTCATACAGTAAGGGTCTTGTGGTTGCACATTCGGGAAATATATCTGTTAGGCTATCTTCTGAATTGATATTAACAACACCTACTCTTTTTTCAAAGCAGCGGCTAGAACCTAGAGACCTTGTGATTTGTGATATGAACTCTAATGTTTTGGATGGTTACAATAAACCCTCTTCAGAAATTGGTACACATTTAGCAATCTATAGTACAAATAGTGACATTAATGCAATAATTCATACTCATCCACCATATTTGTGTTCATATCTCTATGAGGGGAAGTTACCAAATAGAGATATCTCATTTGAGAGTCAATATTGGTTAAAAGATCTGCTACTTGTGCCACAATTTGAGCCTGGGTCTAGTAGTTTAAGTGATTTTATTCTATCTAATAAAGAGAAAAAAGCACTCCTATATTTATTAATAAAGCATGGACTTTTTGCTTGTGGTAAGAGTTTGCAGGAGGCATGGTGGAGGACTGAAATAATGGAAAATTGTAGTATGATTAATCACTTAATAGATTCTCGTAATATTAATGGATAGTAAAAGCAGTTTTATTCTTAAGGATTGTGTAGATTATGATAGATCAAAGGGCTCTGTTATAATTCTAGATCAAACAAAATTACCTAGCCAAGAGTTATATATAGAGCTCAGTTCTATAGATCAAATTGTAGAGGCTATTGTTAAACTTAGAGTTAGGGGTGCACCTGCATTAGGGGTAGTTGCATCTTTGGGAATATCTCTTGTTATTTCAAAAAAAGATTTTTCTAATGTAGAGCAGTTAATTGTTTGCTTTAATGATTATTATCAAAAACTAATTGAATCTAGACCCACTGCAGTTAATCTAAAAAATGGGTTAGATAGAGTTAAAGAAGCACTAAACAGTAGTGTAGAGAGGGGATTGGATTTAAATGGAATAAAATGTGAGTTAATTAATGAGGCTATACAAATAAAGCATGAGGATATAGAGGCTAATATTAAAATGGCTGAGCATGGTTTGTCTTTGATTAAGCATAACTATAGGATTTTAACATATTGTAATGCAGGACATTTGGCGGTCTCAAGATTTGGTACGGCATTATCTCCAATTTATTTAGCTCACAAAAAAGGGTATAATATTCATGTTTTCTCTTGTGAAACGAGACCTTTATTACAAGGCTCTAGATTAACTATGTATGAATTAAATAGAGCTGGTGTGAGTTGCTCATTAATTTGTGATAATATGGTCTCATATATGATGCAAAGCGGAGAGATAGATTGTGTTATTGTTGGTTGTGATAGAGTGGCCAAGAACGGTGATGTTGCAAATAAAATAGGGACATCTATGGTTGCTATACTTGCAAAATATTACAGTATTCCTTTTTATGTTATTGGCCCATCTTCTACTTTGGATCATTTT
>LUYZ01000041.1 GCA_001603425.1 Bacteroidales bacterium Bact_08 | reverse complement strand
TTGTAAAAACATAAAACAATGAGGCTGTTACTAAAACCGTTATAAGAACTCCCATAGATGAAAGGATCAACCCAGGGACCATAACTGGTTTTATATCTTCCATTTTAGTATCTAATCCTCCAGAAAAAAGGATAACACTTAGTGCAACTAAACCAATAAATTGAGATACATATGGGCTATTAAACTCTATGCCAAAACCGTCTGAACCAAATATCATTCCAACACCCAAAAATAGTAGTAAAACTGGAATTCCAAATCGATACCCGGCTTTACCTGCCAAAATGCTTAAAAAAAGTAATACTGACCCTATTAATAAAATGTTTTCTGTAGTAATTACCATATAGTTATTTTTTGCAATATACAAATTTTTTCTCTTATTTAAATAGAGACTAGCCATCTGAATGATAGAACTGGAATGCAATAAAGGCTGTCTTTGTAGACAGCCTTTATATTAAAAAAGAAAATCTATTTTAGACCTCTATTTTTAAGAAGAGGTTCAATTCCTGGCTCTTTCCCTCTAAAATTAACATATAGAGTCATTGCCTCATCTTGACCAGCTCTTGCTAAAATCTCATATCTTAGCTTGTTGGCTACCTCTTTATTAAAAATATCACCTGTTTCTACAAAAGCTTGGTATGCATCACTATCTAGGACCTCAGCCCATATATATGAATAGTATCCAGCTGTATAACCACCACCAAAAGTATGATTAAAATATGTAGTTCTATGTCTTGGTGGAATTTGAGAAATAAGACCTATTTTATTCATAGATTGTGTTTCAAAATCTACTGCGTGAAAATTCTCTGGAATAGAAGTTAGTATATGAAAGTCCATATCCAAGAAAGATGATGCCAAATACTCAGTAGTAGCAAAACCTTGACCATATTTACCAGCACTTTCCATTTTATCAATTAACTCTTGAGGTATAACTTCTCCAGTTTCATAATGCTTAGCATATACTCTTAACACTTGTGGTTCAAAAGCCCAATGCTCCATTATTTGAGAAGGTAATTCCACAAAGTCTCTTGTCATTACACCAACACCATAATAACTAACATCTTTTAAAAGACTCGCTAGAGCATGTCCAAACTCATGGAAAAACGTCTCAACTTCGTCAAGACTAAGTAGAGCTGGTTTATCTCCGATAGGTCTAGTAAAGTTACCCACAATTGTTACAAGAGGAGCAACTCTAACTCCATTTTCATATACCTGAGATCTAAAGCCACTGCACCATGCTCCCCCACGCTTTTGGCCAGGACGAGCAAACATATCCATAAACAAAATTCCAAGATGAGTTCCGTCTTTATCTATACACTCATAAGCTGTTGCCTCTGGATGTGGAAGTGGTACATTATCTATTTGTTGAAAAGTTATTCCAAAAAGTTGATTTGAAACATAGAAAATACCATCTCTAACATTATCAATCATAAAATATGGTCTAAGCTGATCGTCAGTCAAATTAAATTTTGACTCCATAGCCTTCTCAAAATAGTATCTCCAATCATGAGTCTCAAGAACGCCGATATTATCGCCCATCTCTCTTGCAATCTTTGACATATCAGAAAGTTCGCGCTTAGCAGCAGATAGAGCAGGTGTCCATAATTGATTTAATAGATTATAAACATTTTCTGTCTTTTTAGCCATTCTTGTTTGAAGTTGATAATCAGCGAAATTATCGAAACCAAGCAAATTAGCTTTTTGTAATCTTAAATCTATTAACTGACTAATAACATCTTTATTGTCAAACTCATTATCGTTATTACATCTGTTGAGATAAGCATCTAATATTTGCTTTCTAAGTTCTCTTTTTGATGATTGTTGAAGGAAAGGCATGATACTAGGATTGTCTAATCCAAATACCCATTTACCTTTTGTCTCCTCTGATTGTTCTCCTCTTAATTGTGCTGCTTTTATAACTGCTTCTGATAGACCTGCAAGATCCTCCTCATTCTCAATAATAAGTTTAAAGCTCCCTGTCTCCTCCAATAGATTCTGACCAAAAGCAAGCTGCAGAGATGAAATCTTTGAATTAATCTCCATTAACTCTTCTCTCTTATCCTCTGGAAGATCTGCTCCATTTCTTACAAAACCATCATACATCTCTGTTAAAAGACGCATCTGCTCTTGTGTAAGATCTAAGCTTTCTCTCTTCTCATAAACACTTTTAACTCTAGCAAAAAGACCTTGATTAAAGCTAATTTGATTATAGTGTCTGCTTGTCATAGGAGATAACTCTTTAGCTAATGCTAATACCTCTGGAGATGCATAAACAGAGTTTAAGCTAGAGAATATTGGCGTAACCCTTCTTAATAAGGAACCAGAATTGTCATATGCCGCAATAGTATTTTCGAAGGTAGGTTCATCTGGATTATTGATTATATCTTCAATCTCCTTATTATGCTGCCTCATTCCCTCTTCATAGGCTGGTTTATAGTGAGACAGTTGAATAGATTCAAATGGAGGTATACCAAAAGGGGTATCCCAATCGGCCATAAGAGGATTAACCTCTTGTTTGGCACAAGACGAAAAAAGCAAACTGGCAGATAGCGCCACTACTAATAGTTTTTTCATTATATATTAATTTTAGTTAAAAGTTTAACCAAGATAAGATTTTAATAGTTTACTTCTTGCACTATGTCTCAATCTTCTTATAGCCTTCTCTTTTATCTGTCTAACTCTCTCTCGTGTTAAGCCAAAATGCTCTCCAATCTCCTCTAGAGTCATTTCGCTTGTTCCAATTCCAAAAAAGTACTTAACAATATCACGCTCTCTCTCTGTTAGAGTAGATAGTGCTCTCTCTATCTCTTTATTCAAAGATTCATTCACTAACCCTCTATCGGCATTAGGAGAGTCACTATTGACCAATACGTCCAATAGATTATTATCTTCTCCGTCTACAAATGGAGCATCTACTGACACATGCCTACCAGAAACTCGTAAGGTATCGGATATCTTCTCTTTTGGGATATCCAATATCTCTGATAGCTCTTCTGGAGAAGGCATTCTCTCATTCTCTTGCTCAAATTTAGATAATGCTTTATTTATCTTATTTAAGGAACCTACTTGATTTAGAGGCAATCTTACGATTCTAGATTGTTCTGCCAAAGCTTGTAAAATAGATTGTCTAATCCACCATACTGCATAGGAGATAAATTTAAAACCTCTTGTCTCATCAAATTTTTCGGCAGCCTTAATTAATCCTAAATTACCTTCATTGATAAGGTCTGGTAAACTCAACCCTTGATTCTGATACTGCTTAGCAACAGAGACAACAAACCTAAGATTTGCTCTTGTCAATTTTTCTAAAGCCTCTTGATCTCCTTTTCTTATCCTTTGGGCTAATTCTACCTCATCCTCTACTGTTATAAGCTCTTCTCTTCCAATTTCCTGAAGATATTTATCAAGAGATGCACTCTCTCTGTTAGTGATTGATTTTGTTATCTTAAGCTGTCTCATCTAATTAAAATAATATCCTGCAAAACTAATAAAAATATGTAGATCTTACAAATATCATAGTCCCATACCATAATATGCAACCCTACCATCTGGGTAAACACCCTCTAATAAAATAGACCTTCTACTCCTTTGAACCAAAGATTGTAACTCTCTGATATTTCTAATAGGCATTTGATTAATATGTGTAATAATAAAACCCTTTTCTATTCCTGAATCTTTAAATTTTCCATCTGCTAAACCTACTACCTCAACTCCTCCTCTTAAGTTTAAGTCCTTAATCTGATCTGGAGTTGCATTCACGAGTTCTGCACCAAATAATCTATAAATTTCTCCTCTTTGGGATGCACTTGTAGAACTCTTTGCGATGAACCCCTCCTCAACTCTAGACTCCAATACAACTGTAATGTCTTTTTGTTTACCAGATCTTAAAACTTTCACATTTACTCTATCTTTTGGTCTGAATCTAGAAATTTGCTCTTGAACAACTGCCGAAGAATTAACTTCTGCTCCATTAATTGATAAAATAATATCTCCAGATTTTATCCCTGCCTTATCTGCGGCACTAGAAGGAGTAACCTCAACCACATACACTCCTTTAGAATCTTTTAGATTATTCTCTCTAATCAGATCTTCTGTAATGTTCTGCATTGTAATTCCAAGAAATGCTCTCTTAACAACTCCAAAATCCATTATATCCTCAACAATCTTTCTAACAATAGATGTTGGAACTGCAAAAGAGTATCCGCTAAAAGCTCCAGTTTTTGATGCAATAGCAGTATTTATACCAACAAGCTCTCCACTTGTATTTATTAAAGCACCTCCACTATTTCCTGGATTAACTGCTGCATCTGTTTGAATAAAAGCCTCTATTCTAAAATCACCACTCATACTTGGCATACTTCTAGCCTTTGCACTCACAATACCGGCAGTAACTGTAGATCTTAAATTATATGGATTCCCGATTGCTAGAACCCACTCACCCAACTTTAGTTTATCTGAATCTCCAAAAACCAAAAAAGGTAAATTCTGAGCATCTATCTTAAGCAATGCTATGTCTGTAGCAGAATCGGTACCTATAAGAGTAGCCTTGAACGATCTGTTGTTCTCTAGAGTAACTTCAATTTCATCCGCACCATCTATTACGTGATTATTTGTTACAATATAACCATCCTGAGAGATTATTACTCCAGAACCAGACCCTATCTGCTCTCTAGGCATTTGAGGTTGGCCATATCCAAAGAAAAAATCGAACAAAGAGTAAGGTGTCTGCTGTATGCCTCTTTTTACAACCTTAACATGAACAACCGCCTTCACCGAACTTTCAACTGCTTCAGTAAAATCTGGCAAACGTGATGATGAGTAAGATACACTCCTGACAGGAACAGATTCCAATGTTGTTTTTGGATAAAAATAGGTTGACCCATTTTTACTGTTATTATAAGATATTAAAGCAATTGAAGTAACGGCACTAACTGTAAGTGCAATAATAAGATTGATTACTATGTTCTTTTTCATTGTAATAAATTTTAAAATTACCAATTACAAAAAAAACAAATTATATGCCATAACTTATTTTTTTTATCTTTGTCAAAAATATAAAGATATGAAGTTTGTTGTATCAAGTATCGAGCTTTTGTCTCGACTTTCATCTATTTCTAGAGTTATAGCTTCTAAAAGCACCTTGCCTATACTGGATAATTTTCTGTTTAGTTTAAAAGAGGGTTATTTAACCATAACAGCATCTGATTTAGAGACAACTCTTAGATCTGGACTAGCAATTGAAAATACAGAAGAGGAAGGAGATATTACAATTCCAGCAAAATTACTTGTAGATTCTCTAAAAGAGTTTGCAGATATTCCTCTTGAGTTTTCGACAAACGCAGACAAAACATCTATCCAAATTAAATGGACAACTGGAAATGCTGTACTACCTTGCTCTGGAGCAGAAGAGTATCCAGAATTAAAAGAAGTTGCGAAGGAGAATACAACCATTCAAATAAATACTCATGTTTTATTAGAGGGTATTAATAGAACACTCTATGCAACAGCTGACGAAGAGTTGCGTCCAGTTATGAATGGTCTATTTTTTGACATAAATACAGACAATTTGACACTTGTTGCATCTGACGCACACAAGCTAGTATGTTTTACAAGACACGACATCAAGGCCGAGAATAAATCTAGTTTTATTCTTCCTAAGAAACCTGCATCTATATTAAAATCTCTTTTATCAAAATCTGAAGAGGACGTTAAAATTGTTTTTGATAATAGAAATGCATATTTTGAATTTAGCTCTTTTGTTCTAATATGTCGTCTTGTTGAAGGGAATTACCCAGCATATAAATCTGTAATACCAAAGAATAATACCAATAAACTGATTATAGGTAGGCAAGAGTTTTTAAATGCAACCAAAAGAGTTGCAGTATGCTCGAATCAGGCTAGCAGTCTTATAAAGTTACAGCTTCTTTATAATCAACTTACAATATCTGCTCAAGATTTAGACTTTTCTATCTCTGCTGTTGAGACACTGACATGTCAATACGACGGAGATCCTATGGAGATCGGTTTTAAATCTCCTTTTTTGATTGAAATACTAAATAATCTACCATATTCAGAGGTCTCTCTAGAGATGGCAGACCCAACTCGCGCAGCACTTATCTTACCTGCAGATAATAATGATCCATCAGAAGATATTCTAGCTTTGATTATGCCTATGATGGTTGGAGCATAAAAATATAATAATAATGAAATTGAATCTTAAAAATCCTATCCTTTTTTTTGATATTGAAAGTACTGGATTAAATGTAGCTACAGACAGAATCGTTGAGATATCTGCACTTAAAATATTAATTAATGGCGATCAAGAGATTAAAACAAGGAGAATAAATCCAACTATCCCAATATCACCAGAAGCAGAAGCTATTCATGGCATTTCAAACGAAGATGTTAAGGATTGTCCAACATTCAAAGAGGTTGCTAAAAGTCTTGCACAATGGATGACAGGTTGTGACTTAGGTGGGTATAATGCTATTAAATTCGATATTCCCTTATTAGCGGAGGAGTTTTTAAGAGCTGGTGTAAATTTTGATTTTAGAAAACGCAAAGTGGTAGATGTCCAGAACATCTTTCATAAGATGGAACAAAGAACATTAAGTGCTGCATATAAATTTTATTGTAATAAGGAGTTAGTTGATGCCCACTCTGCCGAGGCAGATACCATTGCGACTTTTGAAATACTAGAGGCTCAATTAGATAGATACCCAGAACTTCAAAATGACATCCAATATCTGGCAGATTTTTCAACCAAATCCAAATCACTAGACTATGCGGGTAGGATTATTTTAGACAATAACGATATCCCAACTATAAATTTTGGAAAGTACAAAGGGATGAGTGTCGAAAGTGTTCTAAAAAAAGATCCAAGCTATTATAGTTGGATAATGAATGGAAATTTTACTTTAGATACAAAACAGGTGATAACAGAGCTTAAAATCTCTTTTGAAAACACTCTTTTTAATAGTTCTAAATAGCTAATTATATTTGAATTTAACCTAATTATCAATAGGTGAATATTGTAATTAAAAAAATCGACTCGCAAGAGATCTATTATAGGCCAGACACAACATTAACAAAAGAATCAAAAGATTTTTTTGCTCCTGATGGTTGTGATGTTTCTAACATATCTCTTGGAGTTGCTTTCAAAATAGACAAACCTGGGAAATATATAGGCAGAGATTATATTGATAGATATATATCTACTGCCTATCTCACTCTTTTAATTCATCCCATATTTAACTCTATTGATGAGTCTAACATAAACTACAAAATTGCAATTAACTCAGTTGATAACACCACATATTTGGGATCTAAATTATTTGAAATCGGCAATCATCCATCTAAATTAACCATATCTGTAGATTATTGTCAAGAGTCTAATTTTAGAGACTATATATATAAACAGATTGTTTTTGATATCGATCCAATTATTGATGAGGCTACTGAATGTTTGATAAATTTATCTAAGCACACCTCTTTCAGAATAGGAGATCTACTAATCATACAACTCCCCACTACCCTATCTCTATCATCAAATAATACAGTTGTTATAAAAGGCGATCTGCCTCAACCATTATTTTGTTTTGATATAAAATAGGATGCCGATTTTGCAGCTAATGCAGCAGTAGAAAAAGCTATCTGCAAGTTATAACCCCCTGTGTCTCCATCTAGATCAATTACTTCACCTGCAAAAAAAAGATTATTTATTAACTTAGACTGCATTGTTTTAGGTACTATTTCTGATAGTGATATTCCACCAGCTGTAACTACTGCTCTTTGATATGATGTATAACTTACTACATCAAATTTTACATTTTTTAAAGCTTGAGCCAATCTCTCCATATTACCTCTGTTAGATATTTTATCTGGCAATGAAGATACCTTAACAAAACTTGCAATAAACTGACTTGGAAGGACTTTTTTAAGATAGTCAATAGTGTTTACAGAGCCCATTTTCTCCAGATCTCTTTCGAATCTATTTATCAACTGATCATTTGATAAAGATGGTTTAAGATCCAATATTAATGACACTTTCCCACCATTAATCATAGCTTTTACAGCTTTTCTGCTAATTTTAAACCCAATCGGACCCTCTATTCCATTATTAGTAAAATCTATATCTCCAAATTCTGTTTGAACAATATCTTTATCAATAATTAGAGAAATTGAAACATTTTTAAGAGTAAGCCCCTCTAATGATCTATCATATGCAGATGGCATTAATGCAGTAAGGGAAGGGAAACATCTTTCTATTTTATGACCTAATTTAGAAGCCATAACATAACCATCCCCTGTTGATCCGGTTAGTGGATATGACAAACCACCTGTACACAATATTACAGATTTGCATTTAATTATTTGATTGTTATTTAACTCAACAGAAGAAATAATACTGTTTTGATCAAATATATTGGTTACTTGAGAATTTAGTAATATTTCCACACCCAATCTTCTTAACTCTCTCTCAAGAGCATCAACAACGTCTTTTGCAAGTCCACTTTTTGGAAAAACTCGATCTCCTCTTTCTATTACAGTCTCAAGACCTATTTCATTGAAAAACTCTATAACGTGATTATTGGAGAATGAATAAAAAGCCGATCTCAAAAAATTAGTATTTGGATAGATATGTTGAGAAAATTGCGACCACTCTTTTGTATTAGTAATATTACACCTACCCTTACCAGTTATTCTAAGTTTTCTACCTAACTTCTCCATTTTTTCAATCAAAACAACCTTCAAACCGGTTCTTGCAGCTACAATTGATGCAACCATACCAGATGCACCTCCACCAATTACTACTAAATCTATCATAAAATATAATTAACTTTGATCCGACAAAGATAACTACAAAGATTTACAGTATGAGAACTCTACTAAAAAACATTGTTCCATATATATTAATAACTTTTTCTATTTGGTCATGCAATGATAAAAAAAGTATTAGTTATATGCTAGATGACGTATCAAATGAGTATGCTAAATTATTTAAAATCCAAATTGACTCCTCTGGGAATAGATCAATTTTAATCTATGATATATGGGATGAAAATAAAGGCTCTAGATTCATTCCTAACGATATTATAAAAAAAGACTTAGAGAGAGTAGTTTGCATGTCCACAACTCACATCTCCTTTTTTGAAATTCTGGGTGCTTTGGATGTTATTGTGGGAGTCTCTGGTGCAAAATATATATCAAACAAAGAGATCCAAAATAAAATATCTAGCGGAGAGATAACAGATATTGGTTTTGAGTCTACTCTTAATTACGAAGCACTTATAAAATTAGCACCACAACTTGTAATAACCTATGGAATTAGAGGAGAGAATAACTCCTATATCAGAAAAATAGAGGAGCTAGGAATACCAGTAATTTCTATTGGAGACTATCTAGAGGAACACCCTTTGGGTAAAACTGAATATTTAAAACTTTTTGGAGTTCTTTTAAACAAAGAACAAGAAGCCGACTCTCTTTTTAAAAGTATTAAAGATAGATACTTGACTATAAAAAACCAATCTAAAAACTATCAATACAAACCAATGGTACTTTTAAATGCTCCATGGAAAGATGTTTGGTATATTCCAGGAGAATTCAATTATATGTCAACCTTAATTAAAGATGCTGGAGCAGAGGTTTTACTAGAAAAGAAGGGTATATCCCATTCATTTGGATACAATATAGAAGAGATAATAAAAGAGGCCCATTTAGCAGATTTTTGGCTTAACCCAAATGATCATGTAACACTAAAATCACTTTTATCTATAAATAATACAATATCAAATTTAAAATTATTTAAAA
>LUYZ01000040.1 GCA_001603425.1 Bacteroidales bacterium Bact_08 | reverse complement strand
AAATAATTATGGATAAAATTAAAAAAATAGCGCTCTTGTTTGCTATTCTATTGGCAGTTACAAGTTGCGACTGGTTGCGTTCTAAATTGGGCATGGCAACTTCCAATGAGATAGAGGCTCTTAAAAGGGAGCAAGAGAGAGTTGATGCTCAGAAAAGACATAATGATTCCATAGCTAAAGCATTAGAAGATTCTTTAGCTCATGTTGCAGCAATGGAACTAAGCGATCAAAGTACTATTATCTCTTCTACTCATGGAACAAAGAGATTCCATGTAATTATTGGAAGCTTTAAAAACGATTCCAATACACAGAGAATGCTTAGTAGGCTCAAAAAAGCAGAGTATACACCAGTTCTAATTAATTTTAAAAATGGTTTTGGTGTTGTATCTATCTGTTCTTTTGATAATGTAACAGATGCTTTTAATGAAAAGAATAGATTTTTAAATTCAGAGAAGGAGTTTGTTCCCGAGGATATCTGGGTTTATGACATGAATCAAAGATTACACACAAATTAATATAACGATTTTAAATACAATGAAGACAACAGCATTTACATCTAAGCACATTGAGCTTGGAGCAAGAATGGTACCTTTTGCAGGATATAATATGCCTGTAGAGTATTTTGGAATAAATGATGAGCATAATCATGTGAGAGAAAAGGTGGGGGTATTTGATGTGTCTCATATGGGCGAGATTTGGGTAAAAGGGCCAAATGCACTTGCTTTTTTGCAGTATGTAACATCTAATGATGTTGCTGTATTAACTCCTGGAAAGGTTCAGTACTCTTGTTTCCCTAATGGTAAAGGAGGTATAGTAGATGATCTTTTGGTATACTGTATAGATGAGGTTACTTATCTATTGGTAGTTAATGCATCAAATATTCAGAAGGATTATGACCATTTAAGTTTAATTGCTCCTAAATTCAATATTACTCCAGGAAAGGAGTTATATAACGCATCCGATGAGATATGCCAGCTTGCAGTACAGGGCCCTTTGGCTCTTAAAGCAGTTCAAAAAATATGTGATGCAGATATTATGGGCATGCAATATTATACATTTAAAAAACTCACAATAGCTGGTATAGAGAATGCTATTTTGTCTATAACTGGTTACACAGGTTCTGGCGGTTGTGAAATATATGTTGCTAATGAGGATGCCGATAGACTATGGAGTGCTCTTTTTGAGGC
Source organism: Bacteroidales bacterium Bact_08 (assembly GCA_001603425.1). Classification (GTDB taxonomy): domain Bacteria; phylum Bacteroidota; class Bacteroidia; order Bacteroidales; family UBA932; genus Bact-08. The sequence goes on along the minus strand of LUYZ01000040.1, from coordinate 7,610 downwards.
AGGAAAAGAGTTCGATCTTAAACCAATTGGATTAGGAGCAAGAGACACTTTGAGATTAGAGATGGGTTTTTGTCTATATGGAAATGATATTGACGACTCTACATCTCCAATAGAAGCTGGTTTGGGATGGATAACAAAATTTTCAGAGGCCAAAGGAGATTTTTTGGATAAAGAGAAATATCTTAAACAAAAAGCTGATGGCCTAACCAGAAAACTAGCAGGATTTTATCTTCTTGAAAAAGGAATTCCTCGTAAAGGATATAAAGTTTGTTTAGAGGACGGCACAGAAATTGGAGAGGTGACTTCTGGAACAATGGCTCCAGCAGTAAAAAAACCTCTAGGGATGGCATATATCAAACCTGAATTTGCAAAAGTGGGTTCAGAAATATTCATAAAAGTTAGAGAAAAACTGCTTAAAGCCGAAGTGGTTAAGACACCTTTTTATAAAGTATAATTTATATGGCTAATTTTAAATTTGTTCACAACAATATTAATGTCAGAGATTTAAGTAAAAGTCTCGCTTTCTACAAAGAGGCACTAGGGCTTAATGAAGTAAGAAGAATATCGCCAGAAGATGGATCTTTTATTATTGTATATCTTTCCGATGGAAGCTCTGAACATCAATTGGAGTTAACATGGCTAAGAGATTGGGACAGACCATACAATTTAGGGGATAATGAATTTCATTTAGCTTTTAGAACAGATAATTATCAGGAAGCTCATCAAAAACATCATGATATGGGATGTATTTGCTATGAGAATCCAGCTATGGGTATATATTTTATTGTTGATCCAGATGGTTATTGGTTAGAAGTACTTCCAAATAGATAAAAAATGGTAAACAGATTTATTATTATAATAGCTCTGCTGGTTATTTTGCCTGCAGAGCTATTCTCACAAAGTGAGACAATCGAGAATCTTAAAAGAGATGTTGTATTCCTTACATCAGATTCATTAAAAGGAAGAATGTATGGAACTAAATATGAAAAGAGAGCCGCTGAGTATATAGAGCAAAGATTTAATGAAAATTTTGTAAATCTTTTATATAAAAGTCCAGGACAAGACTTTATAATCAGAACAGATAATGATTCTCTTTTTTCTCAAAATATTGTTGGTATTGTTGAGGGATGGGATCCTAAATTAAAAAATCAATATATTGTAGTTGGTGCACATTATGATCATTTAGGATATTTTATTTCTCATATAAATGGTAGGGACTCTCTACAAATTTATCGAGGAGCGGACGATAATGCCTCTGGTGTAGCTGTTATGCTAGAAGTTGCCAGAATGGTTAGTGCTCAGTCTTTTAATTTTAGGAGGTCTGTGGTTTTTGTTGCTTTTGGAGCAGAGGAGGCTGGTATGTTAGGGTCTTGGTATTTTGTTAATAGAGCTTTTTCTCCAATAGATAGTGTCTCATTGATGGTGAATCTCGATATGGTTGGTAGAGCAGTGGATAGAGAGTCTTATCACGCTTTTACTGTTGTTCCTAATGCCCATTTGGATGTGTTGCTAAAGGATGTTTCTGATATGCCCCTAATGTTAACTCCCAAAATTGAAAGTAGAGACTATTTTCCTAGTGATCATAGAAACTTTGCTCTTGTTGGGGTGCCAACAATACTATTTACCTCCAAGATACACAGCGATTATCACTCTGTTAGAGATAATCATGATGCAATTAATTATAAGTCAATGGAGCATTTAGCTCACTATGTTTTCAATGTAATCAAAACAGTAGCTAATGCAGACGATATTCTACAGAGGACTCAATTTGCAAAAGATAAAGAGAGTACAGATGAAATCGTATACTCTCAATCTGAGGTAGATATTAGAGCCTCTTATATGAATGGTGGAGAGAAGGAGTTTTTAACATCATGGGTTTATCACTATCTAAGATATCCTGCAAAGGCAATTGAAGAGGGTATTCAAGGAAGAGTAGTAGTAGATTTTATAGTGGAGAAGAATGGGGAGATCTCTAATGTGGCTATTTCTAGATCTGTTAATGAGATGCTGGATGCAGAGGCTATTAGAGTAATATCGGTATCTCCAAAATGGAAGCCTGCAAAAATTGGAGGTAAAGAGGTTCGAGTTAAGATTTCTATACCTGTGGAGTTCCGATTGAAGAGATAGGTTTTTTTATTAATTTTGCAAACTTTAAATCTAATCACAAATTATAGTAAAATGGAGTACAATTTTATTGAGATCGAAAAAAAATGGCAGAAGTTTTGGGCTGACAATAAGACCTATAAAGTGGATACAGATAGTCATAAGCCAAAATTTTATGTCCTGGATATGTTTCCGTACCCCTCTGGTGCAGGTCTGCATGTGGGTCACCCTCTTGGGTATATTGCCAGTGATATTTATAGCCGATTCAAACGACTCAAAGGGTTTAATGTACTTCATCCCATGGGTTATGATGCATTTGGATTACCCGCAGAACAATATGCAATTCAAACTGGTCAACACCCAGCTGTTACCACAGAAAAGAATATACAAAGATATAGAGAGCAGTTAGATAGAATAGGTTTCTCATACGATTGGGATAGAGAGATTAGGACTTGTGAACCCTCTTATTATAAGTGGACCCAATGGGCTTTTTTAGAGATGTTTAACCATTGGTTCGACAATAAAACCTCTAAGGCCCAGCCGATAGATATGTTAATTTCAATTTTTGAGAAAGAGGGTAATACAAATATTAATGCTTGTTGTGGTGAAGTCTCATCTTTTACTGCCCAAGAGTGGAACTCTATGACAGAATTGCAGCAAGCCGATATTCTAATGCAATATAGGATAGCCTACTTAGGAGAGACTTCTGTAAATTGGTGCCCAGAACTTGGAACCGTTCTAGCCAATGATGAGGTCAAAGAGGGACTTTCTTTAAGAGGTGGATTCCCTGTTGTGCAAAGAAAAATGAGACAGTGGCAACTTAGAGTTTCTGCATATGCACAACGTCTATTAGATGATATGGAAGATCTTAACTGGACAGATTCTTTAAAGGAGATGCAGAGAAACTGGATTGGAAGATCTCAGGGGGCGGAAATTTTATTTAAAGCTGGCCACCAGAAAGCCTCTTATGATATAACTATCTTCACAACTAGAGCCGATACTATTTTTGGTGCAACATTTATGGTTTTAGCACCAGAGAGCGAATGGGTAGATAAGTTAACATCAGATGAGTGCAGAGAGCAAGTGGATCAATACCTTGTATTGGCTGCAAAAAAGACAGAGAGAGAGAGAATTGCTGAGACAAAAAAGATGAGTGGAGTATTTACTGGCAGTTATGCTATTAATCCTTTCACAGAAGAGAAGATTCCAGTATGGATTTCTGATTATGTTTTAGCAGGCTATGGAACAGGTGCTATTATGGCTGTGCCTGCTCATGATAGTAGAGACTATACTTTTGCCAAGCAGTTCGATTTACCAATTATTCCTTTAATTGAAGGGTGTGATATATCCTCTGAGAGCTTTGATGCTAAAGAGGGCATTATGTGTAATTCTGGGTTTTTAAATGGAATGTCTGTTGAACAAGCAATACCTGCTGCAATAGATGAGGTAGAGAGAAGGGCTTTGGGTAAGAGAAAGATCAATTATAGACTTAGAGACGCTATATTCTCTAGACAAAGATATTGGGGAGAGCCATTTCCTATATATTATAAAGATGGCATAGCCAATCCAATTCCTTTGGATTCTCTCCCATTGGAGCTACCAGAAGTAGATAAATTTTTACCCACAGAAAGTGGTGAGCCACCATTGGCTAGGGCAGAAAAATGGACATATAATGGTTATCCAATAGAGACTAGTACTATGCCTGGTTTTGCTGGGAGTAGTGCATATTATTTGAGGTATATGGACCCTAATAATAGTAACTCTTTAGTATCTAAAGAGGCAAATAGCTATTGGAGAAATGTAGATCTATATATTGGCGGAACAGAACATGCAACCGGCCACCTGATTTACTCTAGATTTTGGAATAAGTTCCTATATGATATTGGATATGTTTGTGAAAAAGAGCCATTCAAGAAACTTATTAATCAAGGAATGATACAGGGACGCTCTAATTTTGTATATAGGGTAAAAGGTAGTAATAAATTTGTATCTCTTAACTTAAAAGATGGCTATGATACAACAGAGATCCATGTGGATGTTAATATTGTACATAACGACAAATTGGATATAGATGCTTTTAGGGCATGGATGCCTGAATACTCTAGTGCAGAGTTTATCTTGGAAGACGGAGAGTATATTTGCGGATGGGCTGTTGAGAAGATGAGTAAGTCTATGTTTAATGTTGTAAACCCAGATACAATTTGTGAGAAGTATGGAGCTGACACTTTACGTCTTTATGAAATGTTTTTGGGCCCGTTGGAGCAATCAAAACCATGGGATACTAATGGTATAGATGGTGTGAATAGGTTTTTAAAAAGATTTTGGAGACTATTTTTTAAAGAAGGGGAGTTTAGTGTATCTTCTGAGCCTGCAGATGCAAAGGAGCTGAGAGTATTACACAAATTGATAAAAAAGATTGAGTCAGATATAGAGAACTTCTCTTTTAATACTGGAGTTAGTGCTTTTATGATTGCATTAAATGAACTTTATGATTTAAACTGCAATAAAAAAGAGATTTTAGAGCCATATACTATTTTATTATCTTCATTTGCACCTCATATTAGTGAAGAGTTGTGGCGATTGATGGGTAATGAAGGATCGGTTTGTTTAGCAGAGTATCCTAAGTACATTCATGAGTATACAGTTGAAGATAGCTTTGAATATCCTATTTCATTCAATGGTAAGTTGAGATTTAAATTGAATTTATCTTTAAAACTATCAAAAGAAGAGATAGAGAAGGCAGTAAGAGAAGATGCTAATACAATGAGAGTTTTGAATGGATTAACAATTAAGAAAATTATAATTGTTCCAGGTAAAATTGTTAATATTGTTTGTTAAAGCGTGAAATATATAGCTTTTCATATCGACGCATTTACGGATAGGGTTTTCTATGGAAACCCTGCCGTTGTAGTGTATATGGAGAGTGAGGTTGATTCTTTTTTAATGCAGAGTATGGCCAAAGAGTTTTCTTTACCAGAGACAGCTTTTGTCTATTACTCTTCTAAAGGAATAGTTCTTAGATGGTTTACTCCCGAGATGGAGATGGATTTATGTGGACATGCAACACTAGCTGCGGCACATGTAATGATTAGTGAACTAAAACTTATGAGATCTTGTGTCCAATTTATTACTCAGTCTGGGACCATAGTAGTGGAGAAAAGAGATAATCTTTATTATATGGACTTGCCTGTTAGGGAAGCAAAATCATCAACTCTACCTATGAATATTAAGCTTAGTTTGAATATTCTACCCGTAGAGGTTTTAAAAGCCAGAGATTATCTTTTGATTTATAATAGCAGTAAGGATATTGAGAGTATTAATATAGACAGGTCGCATTTTGATAAAGAGGACTTGGGTTGTGGAGGGGTTATTGTTAGTGCTGCATCGCAAGATTACGATTTTGTATCTAGATTTTTTACTCCAAAGGCATCTATTTTAGAGGATCCTGTAACAGGTTCTGCTCATTGTACCCTAGTCCCATACTGGGCAAAAAAAACAGGTAAAGATAAGTTGATTGCAAAACAAATATCCTCTAGAGGAGGAGAGTTGTTTTGCGAATTAAAAAGTGATAGTGTTACTGTTGCAGGGGCAGCCGTAACCTATTCAAAAATGGAATTGTATCTGTAAACATTATAATAATATAAATGAATTCACAATTTTTTAAAACGTTAAAGTCCTATATCATAATGACCTTAGGACTTTTTATTTTCGTTTTTGCTTGGGTTGCTTTTTTGATACCCCATCAGATTGCTGGAGGAGGTGTTAGTGGACTAGCCTCTGTTATAAACTATGCAACAGGGTTCGATGTCTCATACTCCTACTTAATTATAAATGCTATATTACTCCTAATTGGGTTTTCAATTTTAGGTAAAGCTTTTGGTTTTAAAACTATATACTGTATTGCAACTGCTGCTTTTCTATTTGAGTTTTTGCCACATGTATCATGGGTTTCAGATATTGACGATAAACTCATAAATGCTGTTATAGGAGGTACTTTAAGTGGTGTTGGTATTGGGATGATATTTATGCAAGGAGGTAGTACAGGAGGAACAGATATTATTGCTTTGATTATTGCCAGATATAGAGAAACCTCTCCTGGTAGAGTGTTCCTGTATTGTGATTTGGTTATTATTGGGTCTGTATATTTTATTCCAGGAAAAGAGGTTTCAGACGTGATATATGGATATATAGAGATGGTCTCCTTTACATATGTTGTTGATATGATTCTAACAGGTAATAAGCAGTCTGTTCAGGTTATGGTCTTTTCTGCTAAGTATGCTCAAATTGCAGAGAGGGTAAACAGCGATATGCAGCGTGGAGTGACAGCTCTCCAGTCTATGGGTTGGTACTCAAAAGCAGAGAGTATGGTATTGGTTATTATATTAAGAAAATCTCAATTGCCACAAATAACAGAGATTATTAAGGAGACAGATAGAGAAGCATTTATGTCTGTGTCAACAGTTATGAGTGTATATGGTCAGGGATTTGATAAAATAAAAGGAGGTAAATTTACATGGAAAAAACAACAAAAGCTTTCATAAACTCATTCAAAGAGTATTCTTTAATTACCCTGGGGTTACTACTATATGCAGTCGGTTGGGTAGTTTTTTTAATTCCAAATGGATTAGTAGGGGGGGGAGTAACAGGTATATCTGCGGTAATATATTATATTACAGGGTTCCCTGTTAGTTACTCTTTTTTCATTATTAATGGGATTCTTCTATTAATTGCCTTGAGAGTATTAGGAAAAGGTTTTGGGGTTAAAACAGTTTATGCAATTTCTATTGTAACGGTTTTTCTACGATTTTTACCAGATTTAATACCTTTAGAAGTTATTGAAGATATTGCAATAAGTAATGGGAAATTGCTATCTGCTATTATTGGCGGGGCATCTTCTGGTGTTGGAATAGCAATAACCTTTACTCAAGGAGGGAGCTCTGGTGGAACCGATATTGTAGCTCTTATGATTAATAAGTACCGAAATATTTCTCCTGGTAGATTAATTCTTACAATAGATATTTTTGTTATTGCTAGCTCGCTGCTAATTCCAACTCAGGAGAGTGTTGGCCATAGGATTGCCATAATAATTTATGGCTATATGTTAATTGCTGTAACTGGCTATACTGTAGATTTAGTGCTTTCAGGTGCTAGACAATCTATTCAGATTTTTATATTTTCTAAAGAACACGAGAAGATTGCCGATAAAATCACCGAAATAGGTAGAGGCGTAACTGTTATAGATGCTACAGGCTGGTTTACCAAGCAAAAAGGTAAGATTTTAATGGTTATAGTTAGGAGAACAGAGTCAAATTATGTCTTTAAAATTGTAAGAGAGATAGATAAAAACGCGTTTTTATCCGTTGGAAATGTTATGGGTGTTTATGGTCAAGGATTTGAGGAGATAAAAAAATAGGAATATTTTTAAATTTATTTGAAAAATTGAGGGAAGACATATCTTCTCTCTTTTTTTTAAAAGGAGTAATATTTATTAGGGATAACAAAATAAA
>LUYZ01000154.1 GCA_001603425.1 Bacteroidales bacterium Bact_08 | reverse complement strand
AAAAATCAAAAAAAGAAATTTCTATAAAGTGAAATAATAAATATCTGTTTTATAGATCCTTATATTTTTGAGTATATTAATACGCTTACAAGATGCCTCTAAAGCATTTTTACTATCTTTGCAAATAATAAATTTCTTCATAATAATATGGCCATAAATATAGCAATTTTTGCCTCAGGAGCAGGTACAAATGCCCAGAATATTATAGATTATTATAAATCTAAGCTCAATGAATCAAATATTTCGGTTAATGTAAATCTTGTTATTAGCAATAACCCAAAAGCTTATGTGTTAGAAAGGGCCAAAAAAGAAAATATAGAGTTTTATGTTATCTCAAAAGAAGATCTAAAATCAGAAGACTTAATAATTGAAATACTTGATCAATATTGCATAGATTTAATTATTCTTGCTGGATTTATTCTAAAAATCCCAAATAAAATTGTTTCTCTATATCAAAATAAAATAATTAATATCCATCCTTCTCTACTACCTAAATTTGGAGGTAAAGGAATGTACGGCTCATCAGTTCATAATGCAGTTATTAATTCTAAAGAAAATGAATCAGGAATTACTATTCACCTAGTTGATGATAAATATGATAACGGGAAAGTTATCTTTCAGGCCAAATGTCCTGTCTCAATAGATGACACTCCAGAGTCTCTAGCAAATAAAATTCATGCTCTTGAGGCACAATATTTTCCAGATGTAATAAATAACTATATAATGGATAACCTAGAATCCTTTTAAAATTGGCATCTCTAACCTCACACCTATTGAATTAAATTCAAATTTCTTAAACCCACTAAATATTCCCAAATTCATTAAATCTTTTATCCCAATAGAGTATCCAATCTCACTATAATTAATACCATTATTAGGTAGATATAGAATTTTAAAATGAAGTCCTTCTGTCAATAAAGGTGAAGATAAGAAACCTAGTCTATTTATTAGAAGATAGCTATTATAATAATTGAAATTAGATTGCAACCAACTAATATTTGTTGAATAGAGGTATGGATCTACACAAAGAAATGAATTAGCAAAACCACTCTCTGTCACAACTATATCAGAAGCTTTGAAGTGCTTAAAATCTGTTATGTCTGTTTTTTTTCTATTATAGAAATAACCCCCATTAATCATATAATCAAAATTTCCATATAATCCAGATTCCATTTTTTGATTAATAGTTAACGAAATCTGTCCATAATTGGAGTAATTGCTTTTTGTATATAAAGTAGATATATTGGTTAATGTAAAGGTTGGATATCTCGAATTCAAATACCTTTTCACACCGTTAGAGACTCTATAATAATGCATTGGAGTATAAGAAAGAGATGCTACTGCAAAAAATGACTTATGATCTTCTAACGAGCTTACATATATATTTTCAAATTGATTGCTCTTAACCTCCTTTCCAAATGGAGTTTTATTCACACTATTAATTAAAGGAGATGCTCTATGATGCTCAATTTTAAGATTTAATCTCATTGCATGAAAAATATAGACGCTATTTGATAAAGAAATCCACTCTTTTTGATAAAATTTCAAGGGATTATTATTAAAAAAGAATGACGCATACGAGTTAACAAATCGTGATATAGATGAATTATTACTTATATCCTGACTTGAGTTACCGATCGAAAAACTAAACATCCCACGCCTTATAGGGTCATACGAATAATTGATATTTGTATGCCAATTCCACCTCTTTTGACCTGTTGAATAGTAAATCCAAGGAGAGATAGTGAGCGTACTATGTTTTAATCTATTAAACCTATAATCAAATGACTGTCCTAAAAGATATCCATCAACATAATTATAGTCCCCAACAAATTTACTTATTCCACCATAACCGATTGAACTCTTATCAGAAACTTTCACTCTATTATCGAAAATAACTTTGTCTAAAATTCTATTACCCGTTGAGCGATTTACCCTTTTTATAGAATCTTCCTGTTCAAATTTTCTGAACTCCTGCTTTAGACTGTCTGCAAATTTGTAAGAATCAATCTCTTGAGGCTGTAGTGGGGATGTTCTTACTCCACTCCAATATAGGGAGTCTCGCTTAGTTGCTAAACTATCGATAACTCTATCTACAGACCTCCTTGGTTTTACCTGAAGCCTAGATACCCTTGTTTCTTTAACAACACTATCTGCTGGTTTTACCTCATTACTTTCAATAAGAGTTGATATACTCCTTTTGCTCTCTTTAGCCTGTCTAGAAGCAATTCTATTCCTTATTGGATCTGGTTTGTAATTTGGGGATTCATTACTAAGCCCAAGATAGTTGTATATAGTCTCTTTAACATTAATATTAGAGTATTTAAGAGATGTCCCAAACCCTCCATTTGCTTTAATTCCTAGAATATCTACACTAATATCACTTTTATACGATATTGGCATAAAAATATGAGGATAAACCTCTAAATAATTTACGGTAAAAGTGGTCGTAACACCCGATTCTTTTGCAATAAATTCAAAATTGGATACAGACCACAAATCATCCACTATATATATGTAGCCATTAAACAGCTTTGAGTCTCCCCTTTTTGGAGAAACCCTAATCTTATTAATAACTCTACCAGATTGGTTAGATATACCCAAAAAAGTAAATCTGTAGTATTTAAAAGCGTCTGCAGATAGTGGAGAGAGCCTTTCAAAAAACATATTCTCATAAATAGAACCCTTTATAACTGCCGATATATTATTCACATCAATCTCTGCAGGAATTGTACTAGAGAATGCCTCGATCCTCTCTTGATAGATATCTGGGGAGGAGAAATTTATTGTAGAATGAGACTCCAACAGGAATAGATTATTAAGCACTAAGTTAGATCTCTGCTTGCCGGCTGTAATTGTAACTAACTTAGGAAGTTTAGTAATTATCATACTACCTTTTAAATAGATAGATGACTCATAACTATCAATAATATTTAAAAAATAAGGAGCTCTAGCAATTGCTCTTCTCATTATAGAATATGCTCTATCCTCCCTTCTTGACGAGATCTGAGCCTCGGCTAGTTGATAAACTTGATATTCCAAAACTATCTCCTTATATGTATCATCCACAATATCAATAGTAATACTAGAACTCTTGTATCCTAGAGACGATATTATACAACTATATTTCCCTTTTGGAATAGTAACCTTAAATTCACCTTGAGAATCGGCACTAATTCCAGACATAAGCTCTGATATATAGATTGTTGAATATGGTATTGGGACTCTATTTACATCTAAAATCCTCCCAGATAAGGTAAATGTGGCCATAAGCCAAGATGGCCATAAAAAAAAGAATAAAAATAACCCACTGAAATATAACCTCTTTTTCATTTTTTCAACTGAATTAAAAAATAAAAGTATAAAAAAATTTGTGAGTTTTTTGTAATAATATCAAATTTGTAAATTAACAATATAAAAAATGTGTAAATATTATATCCCATTTTCTTCAAAAAGATTACTTCTTATCTTGATATTAATAGTTCATTATTC
>LUYZ01000039.1 GCA_001603425.1 Bacteroidales bacterium Bact_08 | reverse complement strand
CTCTAAAAGATGCATTGCACTGTTTACAGAAACCTCAAATTCAGAAGAGTCCCCTCCATAAACAAGAGCCACCTTTTTTTTCATTAAAAATAAAATTTAAGACTTTAAAAATTAAAAAACTGATCCCGTCCTCGAGACGAACCCTCAATATCATCATCGTCTCCAGTACATCTTAGATCTATATTAAATCCTGCAGGTGCAATAAATGCATCTCGGGCAGAGATCCCTAAAGATGGGTCTTGTAGAACTCTTTGCATAAACAGACCCCATATAGGTAAAGCCATATTAGAGCCTCCACCTAGTGCTAAACTCTCAAAATGGACCTGCTTATCCTCTGCGCCAACCCATACTCCTGCTGTCAACCTAGGCATAAAACCAATAAACCATCCGTCAGCCTGATCATTAGTCGTACCTGTCTTACCAGCTAATTGACCCTCTCTGATATATTTCCATCTTAGTCTAGCGGCTGTACCCTCGTTAACAACACCTTGCATTAAATTTACCATTAAATATGCCGTATGTTCACTTATAGCCTCTCTTTTTCTGGATGTAAAGTTGCTTAAAACATTACCGGCTTTATCCTCAATTCTTAACACAAAAAGTGGATCTATATGAACACCTCTACTAGGGTATGTATTGTAAGCGGCAGTCATCTCATACAAAGTTAAGTCTGCAGGGCCTAAACACAAAGAAGGAACAGGATCTAAATAGCTCTTAATCCCCAGTTTTCTAGACATATCAACCATTGCCGATGGACCAAATTGCCTCATTAAAAAAGCCGAAATATTGTTACTACTTTTGGTAAGACCCCATTTTAGCGTTACTGTTTTTCCTATCCACTCTGCCCTATCTGTACTTCTAGGTGTCCATGTGGTATCACCAACAATAAATGTTTGAGGAACATTGACTACCTTATCACATGGCGTATATCCCTCCTGCATTGCAAGTGTATATAAAAAAGGCTTTATTGTAGATCCCACTTGTCTTTTTGCCTGTCTAGCATTATCAAATTTGAAATATCTATAATCTGGGCCACCCACATAAGCTCTTACAAATCCAGTTTGAGGTTCTATTGCCATAATAGATGCTCTTAAAAAAGATTTATAATACTTAATTGAGTCATTTGGGCTCATAATTGTATCTATACTACCATTTCTATTCCAAGAAAAGACTCTCATTCTAGTAGGTTTTTCGAAACTCTCTAAAATCTCTTTTTCCGAAACCCCTGCTAAACTCATATTTCTATACCTATCACTCCATCTTCTTGCCTGCCTCATTATGTTATCAATCGTGCTTTTAGGAACATCATTAGAGAATGGAGCATTTCTTTTTCTTCTTAATTCTCTAAAAAAAGTAGGTTGCAAGTCTTTTCCAAGATGTTCTGCTACAGCCTCTTCGGCATATCTCTGCATTTTGGAATTAATTGTAGTATATATTTTTAATCCATCTTTATCTAAGTTGTATCTACTTCCATCTGGCTTTCTATTTTTATTCAGCCATCCATAAAGAGGATCTTCTCTCCATAATAGAGAGTCCGCCCTATAATCTTCATATTGTCTATAAGAAGATCTTTTGGGCTCTGATGCATTCATAACTCTCCTTAGCATATCTCTAAAATATGGTCCTAAACCCGCATTATGGTCTTGTCTAGTATACGATAAGTTTATAGGAATTGCCGAAATAGAGTCGTGTTGAGCTCTAGAAATAAAGCCATATTTATACATTTGGCTAATTACATGATTTCTTCTAGATAGAGATTGCTCTGGATTTAAAACAGGATTGAACCTCGTTGGCTTATTTACCATTCCAACTAAAAGAGCTCCCTCTTCTATTGTTAACTGAGAAGGATGTTTGCCAAAAAAAGTATTTGACGCAGCTCTTATTCCATATGCATTACTACCATAGAATACAGCATTCATATACATTCCTATTATCTCATTTTTGGTATAATTTCTCTCTAATTTTACAGCAGTAATCCACTCTTTAAACTTTGATACTCCCAACTGAAATACCTTTGCTCCAGGAAAGCTACTTGATATAGAATCTCTTGGGAATAGTGTTTTAGCTAGCTGTTGAGATATTGTACTACCTCCGCCTCCAGCTCTTTTTTGTCCCAAGATAAGAGACTTAACAGCAACTCTACCAAGACTTCTAAAGTCTATTCCACTATGATTATAAAATCTAACATCTTCCGTTGCAATTAAAGCATCAATCAAAGATTGAGGCAACTCATCAAAGGTTACAAAAGATCTATTCTCAATATGAAATGTGGTTAAAATCTCTCCATCTTCCGATATTATTTCTGTTGCCAAATTACTCTTTGGATCTTCTAACTCTTCAAAAGAGGGAATATCGGCAAATATACCAACTAAAAACAATGCCAAAGCTATTGATAAAAAGGGAGATAGCAATATTACCCAAAAAATAGCAACCAACCTTCCTTTCTTCTTATCGTCCATTTTATATTCTGTTTTATGTTAAACCAAATCACAAAATTAGAAATAAAAATTTTGATTATACCTTAATTTATACTTTACTTTGCAACCATCAAGAACTATATATATGGGAGAGAACTTAGTAATCGTAGAGTCTCCGGCCAAAGCCAAGACCATCGAAAAGTTCCTGGGTAGTGGGTTTATTGTTAAATCTAGCTTTGGACACATTAGAGATCTATCTAAAAAGAACCTCGGAATCGATATTGAAAATGGCTTTGAACCGGATTATCTTATATCCGAAGACAAAACAAAAGTTGTCTCGGAATTAAAGAATTTAGCAAAAAAGAGTAAAACTGTTTGGTTGGCTTCCGATGAAGACCGCGAAGGAGAGGCTATAGCATGGCATCTTCAAGAAGCTCTTGAGTTAGATAAATCTAAAACTAAAAGAATTGTATTTCACGAAATAACAAAAGAGGCAATAACTAATGCTATAAATAACCCTAGAGATGTAAATTTCAACTTGGTTATGGCACAGCAAGCTAGAAGAGTTTTGGATAGACTTGTAGGATTTGAACTTTCACCCATACTTTGGAAAAAAGTTAGACCAAAACTATCTGCAGGTAGAGTACAGTCGGTTGCATTAAGGCTGATTGTAGAGAGAGAGAGAGAGATTCAAAATTTTGAAGCAAAATCTAATTACAAAATAGAGGGAACTTTTCACCCAGAACAATCGGAACAGAGCTCAATATTAAAAGCGGAAATTACTCACCGATTCAGCACATCCAAAGAGGCCTTAAATGTTCTGGAGTTGTGTAGAACTGGTAATTTTATTGTAACATCCACAGAGAAAAAAGAGCATTCAAAAAGTCCAGCTGCCCCATTTACAACATCTACTCTTCAACAGGAGGCCTCAAGAAAACTTGGATTCTCTTTAAGTCAAACCATGAGAGTAGCACAGAATCTTTATGAAGCGGGGCTTATTACGTATATGCGTACAGACTCCGTCAACCTCTCTAAAGTGGCCCTTAATAGTTCAAAAAAGGTTATTGACAACCTGTTTGGTCCAGAATACTCAAAAACTAGACAGTACTCAACAAAGAGCAAGGGAGCACAAGAGGCACATGAGGCAATAAGACCCACATATATAGAGAATAGAGATATTGAAGCAGGAGCTCAAGAGAAAAAACTTTATAGTCTAATCTGGAAAAGAACAGTAGCATCTCAAATGTCAGACGCAATTCTAGAGAAAACCCAGATTAATATACAAACTAAAGAGATCGAGTATCCTTTTGTAGCAACTGCCGATATTATTACTTTTGATGGGTTTCTAAAACTATATATTGAATCCAAAGACGACGAAAACTCAGAAGAGAACCTTCCAATGTTACTACCCAATCTAGTATCTGGAACATCTATGGATGTAATTGAAATACTAGCAACAGAAAAGTTCACTCAAAAGCCTCCTAGATATACAGAGGCCTCTCTTGTAAAAAAACTAGAAGAGCTTGGAATTGGGCGTCCATCTACATATGCTCCAACGATATCTACTCTCGGACAAAGGGGTTATATTATAAAAGAGAGTAGAGAGGGTAACGAAAGATCTTACCATCAATACCGTCTTTATGATGGAGATATAAAAGACACTATCAAAAAAGAGATTTGGGGTACAGAAAAAAACAAACTATTCCCAGAAGATATCGGCATACTAGTAACAGACTTCTTAGTAGAGCACTTTAGATCTATTATAGACTATAATTTTACCGCAAAAATAGAAGAGGACTTTGATAAAGTTGCTACTGGCAAACTGGTTTGGAATAAACTTATTTCTGATTTTTATACTCCATTTCACTCTATTGTAGAGGATACTTTAGCAACATCTAAACCCACTAATGCGGAGAGATTACTTGGTGTTGACCCAAAAACAGGGAAGAGTGTTTACTCTAGACTAGGACGATTTGGTCCTCTAGTTCAAATTGGAGAGGCCGATGATCCTGATAAAAAATATATGAGTCTGGGGAAAGGACAGCTTATTGAGACAATTACTATTGACCAAGCTCTTAAATTATTCGAGCTACCAAGGGTTGTGGGGGAATATAATAATCAAGAGATAATTTGTGCCATTGGCCGATTTGGTCCATATATTAAATATGAAGGATCATTTATATCTCTAGGGAAAGATAATAATCCTTATGATATTGATATAGATAAGTGTATTGAGATAATAAATAATCATAAAATCAAAGAGGCACAAAAACATATTAAAAGTTTCCCAGAACAAGATATACAAGTACTCAATGGCAGATTTGGTCCGTATATTAAAAGAGGGAAGGATAATTTTAAAATCCCAAAAAATGTTGACCCAGCCTCTTTAGAAATTGAGGATATATTAAAGATTATAGACTCAGCAGGATCGACAAAAAAGAGTACAGTATCTAAAAAAGGGACTGCTGCCAAAAAGAGCACGCCGACAAAAAAGAGTACAACAACAAAAAAGAGTACACCAACAAAAAAGAGCAAAACAGCAAAAAGTAAATAATATACAAAATTATTATGCCTTACTTTAACGTAGAGAAGATTCCGGCAGCGGCAATCAGTAGCCTGATCGCAGATGCTACAGTTTTAATTATAGATACAACTGGGTCTGATAATATATTATTTTCTTTAAAACGGCTCTACTCTCATGGTAAATATAAAACTTATTATACCAGAGCTGGTGTAAACAGGCTAAATAAAGCAATCGAAGCTGCTCACATATCTAATATTAAAACCATAGTAATATACTCCAATAAGGTAGTTAATAAGAGTATATATATTCCCTCAGATCATTTCACATCCTCCATAATCACTCCTTGTAGTAATTATGGCAATAATGGCAACTTTTTAGAAGAGATTTTAGAAAATAATAATCTCAAAGATTTATCTTTGATTGGCTATCAAAAATATAGATTTAATCCAAATACTCTAAATAAAATTAGAGAAAAACAGTTTGAGCATATTAGATTAGGAGAATTAAGAGATGATTTCTCTTTATCCGAGCCATATTTGAGAAACAAAGAGCATATATACCTAGACCTTAGATCTATAAGAAGCTCTGATTACACAGAAAACAGCATTAACTCTCCTAACGGTCTATACGCCGAAGAGGCTTGTCAGCTAGCTAGATACATTGGAATGAGTTTAAATTATAAAGGCTTATATATATTTGGAGATAATGACTCTTCTGTGTTTGGATCTGTAACTTGTGAGTTGATTAGTGAGCTAATTTGGCATACCACAGAAGGACTATATGCCAATATAAAAGAGGAGCCCACGAACACTTATATGGATGATGTTTATATAAGAAAAATTGTTAGTCTTGGTGAAGATTTAGATAATATTATATTTATTAAAAGCTCAATAACTGGGAGGTGGTGGATGGAGATCCCAACCATTAAAACATCTGATAGTGTGCTAATTCCATGCTCATATAACGATTACAAATCGGCTATATCTGGAGAGATACCTTTAAGATGGCTTTTCTTTTTTCAAAAATTTAATCCTAGTTAATTATAAATTATTATTATATTTGTATTCTGACAATATATTCTTTACTAATATGCCTAAATATCAAATTGATCAGATAGATCAAAAAATTCTGTCGTTCCTCGTTAAAAATGCGAGAATGCCTTTTCTTGAGATAGCAAGAGAGTGCGGTGTTTCTGGTGCTGCTATACATCAGAGAGTAAAAAAGATGGAAAACCTTGGAATAATTACAGGATCTAGACTTCTTGTTAAACCCCAAACGCTTGGTCTGAATGTTTGTGCTTTTGTGGGTGTTAGTCTTGCTCAAGCAAACCACTACCCATCAGTAATTGAAGCTCTTAGAAATATTCCAGAGGTCGTTGAGTGTCACTTTGTAACAGGTAAACATGCTCTTATGCTAAAAATTTACTGCTACAATCATGACCATTTAATGGAGATTCTTATCAATACAATACAAAATATTCCTTCAGTTGAACAAACTGAAACATTCATATCTCTAGATCAAGCAATAGAGAGACAGGTGTGGGTAAAAGACTACCCTGGAAAAGCATCTGCTGTTAAAAAACGCTAAGTATTGCCCTGGCCATTATTAAATCTTCTGGCCGGGTCAATTTTATGTTCATTGGGTCTCCTGGTGTATAAGATAACTGAAAACCACTATCTTCTACCACAGAGGCGTCATCGGTGTACTTAGTGTCATATGGTTTTTCATAAGACTTCAATAATATCTCTGTTTTAAAAACCTGAGGTGTTTGTATCATTATGTAATCATCTCTATTAACAACTTTAGAATCATCAATTGAGAGCTTTTGATCCTTCTTTCTCATTGAATCCACAGGTGAGAGATAGGGGATAACTGCTCCACTTTGGCTAGCTAGGTCATAAATAGAATTTAAAAACTCCGTTTTTATAAAAGGCCTTACCGAATCGTGAATTGCCACAACTCCTTCTTGCTTAATATAGCGCAATGCCTCCTTTACAGAGTGATATCTGGTAATTCCACCTGGTACTATTGTGTGTCTAAAATGAAGGGCCTTTTTAAAACAATACTCCTTCCAAAAATCTATATACGCAGGGTTTAATACCAAAATTATTTCAGGCACGTTATCCATAGATAAAAACCGATCAATTGTATGCTCTATAACTAGCTTTTCTTGCAACTGAGCAAACTGCTTTGCTACCGAACCACCCATTCTTGTGCCACTACCACCAGCAACAATGATTGCGTAATATTTAATATTCATTAAAAACAAATTTTAATAGCTACAAAAATAGGTATTAATTATAGATTTTAGTAATTTTGCATTCATTTAAAGCACTATGGAAAAGAGAACAATTAAAAGAGCCTTAATATCGGTATATCACAAAGATGGTATTGATAAAATTGCGACCCTACTAAACAACCAAAATATAGAGATTGTCTCTACTGGAGGGACTTATGATTATATTAAAAATTTGAATATTGCGGTAACTCCTGTAGAGGATATCACCTCTTATCCATCTATTTTAGGGGGTAGAGTTAAGACTCTTCATCCAAAGATTTTTGGCGGCATACTTACTAGAAGAGACAACAACGATGATATTTCTCATGGAAAACAATATAATATTGACAATATAGATCTTGTCATTGTAGATCTTTATCCATTTGAAGAGTATGTTCAACAGGGGTACTCTCACTCCGAGATTATAGAGAAAATTGACATTGGTGGCATATCTCTAATTAGAGCTGCAGCAAAAAACTTTAATGACGTTCTCATTATCTCAGAAAAGAGACAATATCCTCAACTAATAGAAATTCTTGAGAGTCAAAATGGAGAGACCACAATTAATCAGCGTGCTAGTTTTGCAGCACTGGCTTTTGAGGTTAGCTCTCACTACGATTCTGCAATATACAATTATCTATCTTCAGACCAAAAAGATAGTTTTAAGCTCTCAGTAAAAACTAGACAAGAGCTAAGATATGGAGAGAATCCTCATCAAAAAGCATCATATTACGGAGATCCCAACTCTCTTCCTAAACAGATTCATGGCAAAGAGATCTCATACAACAATCTTTTAGACATTGAAGCAGCAATAGAACTAATTTCAGATTTCAAAGATACAACAGTTGCAATTCTCAAACACAATAATGCTTGTGGTTGTGCCTCTGCCGATAGTGTAGAACAAGCATGGGAGTTAGCTCTATCTGCAGATCCTATCTCCGCATTTGGTGGGGTGATTATTGCAAATAGAGAGATTGATGCAAACGCTGCTACTCAAATTGATAAAATATTTTTTGAGGTTGTAATAGCTCCAAGTTATTCTCCTGAAGCATTAGAGATATTAAAATCTAAGAAGAATCGAATTATATTAATTAGCAATCTCAAAAATAGATCTCCGTATAAATTCCGTAGTATGCTTGGAGGAGTTCTTGTTCAAGATTGTGATAATTACTCAGAAACCATAGAAGACCTTACATACTGCACAAATAAGAGACCTTCAAACAAAGAGGTCGAAGATCTTATTTTTGCAAATATTTTAGTTAAACACTCTAAGTCTAATGCAATTGTTTTGGCAAAAGACAAGAGATTAATAGCATCTGGCATTGGTCAAACTTCAAGAGTAGATGCTCTTAAGCAAGCCATTGAAAAGGCAAATCACTTCAATATTCCCCTTGAAGGCTCAGTAATGGCATCTGATGCATTTTTTCCTTTTCCAGATTGCGTAGAAATAGCTCATAAAGAAGGGATAACGGCTGTAATTCAGCCAGGCGGTTCTATCAAAGACCAATTAAGTATCGATTTCTGCAATAGTAGCGATATTAGTATGGTCATGACTGGTAAACGACATTTTAAACATTAGTAAATAAACAAATATAGAAAAACATATAATATGGCATTCTCTTTCCTCACGCAGCAACTTGCCATGGATTTAGGCACAGCAAATACAGTCATCATGATGGATGATAAGATTGTACTTGATGAGCCCTCAATCGTGGCTATAGATAAAAATACGGGTAAACCAATTGCTTTTGGTCAGAAAGCAAGGATGATGCACGGAAAAACCCATTCAAACATTCAAACTGTTAGGCCACTTAAAGATGGAGTCATAGCTGATTTCAACGCCGCAGAACAGATGATTAGAGGTTTTTTAAAGATGATAAATCATAAAAGAACCATGTTCTTTACTCCTAGCTTGAAACTAGTTGTCTGCATACCTTCTGGTAGTACAGAGGTAGAGATTCGCGCCGTTAGGGATTCAGCAGAGCATGCTGGAGGTAGGGACGTATACCTTATTTACGAACCAATGGCAGCAGCAATAGGAATCGGCATAGATGTAGAGGCCCCTACAGGTAATATGGTTGTGGATATAGGAGGAGGTACAACTGAAATTGCGGTTATCTCCTTAGGTGGTATTGTTATAAATGAGAGCATTAGAGTCGCAGGTGATGTATTTACTTCGGAAATTCAGCAATATATGCGCCAACAGCATTCAATAAAAATTGGTGAACTAACTGCAGAAGAGATAAAAATTAAAGTTGGTGCTGCTATATCTGAGCTAGAAGAGTATCCAGATCCATACATTGTTAAGGGTCCTAACCAAATGACAGCACACCCTGTAGAGGTTAGTGTTACAAGTCATGAAATTGCCCATAGTATCGACAAATCTCTTATGAAAATAGAGAGTGCTATTATTCAAGTACTAGAACAGACTCCTCCTGAACTATATGCCGATATTGTTCAAAATGGAATATACCTCACAGGTGGTGGAGCGCTTTTAAGAGGCTTGGACAAAAGACTTTACGATAAAATTAATATCCCTTTTCACGTGTCGGAAGATCCCCTTAGAGCTGTTGCAAGAGGTACCAGTATTGCTCTCAAAAACACCGACAAGTTCCAATTCCTTATGAGATAACCAGTTAATTATAATGTGGAACAAAAAAAGCATTATAAAACCAATAATAACTCTAGCCCTTTTTTTAGGGCTAGAGATTTTGTCTTTTAATATAATACGGCAAAATAACTCTTTCCAACAACACATTATCAATAACAGGATTAGTGAGGTAAAATTGACTATCTCTGGATTTTTTTCTGATATCTACAGCTATACAGATCTCAAGAAAAAGAATGCCATACTTCATCAAGAAAATAGTGAATTGAGAAATAGAATTGCTATTTTTCAAACATTATATGACTCAACCAAACTATTATCTGCACATATCAACCTTCCAGTGATCGATAGCACATCCATAATTGGTGATTTTTCGTTTATTCCCGCCGAAATAATATCCAATAGTACCAATATGCTTAACAACTATCTAATAATAAACAAAGGAAGCAAAGATGGGGTTAGATCGGAGATGGGAGTAATTAGCAAAAATGGAATTATAGGCATAGTTTCAAATACGTCTGATAGATTTTCTAGAATAGAATCCTTTCTAAGTGTTGGTAGGAGTGTTAGTGCTAAAGTTATCCCGTCAAATTCTTATGGGAATATTGTTTGGGATGGCAAATCTCCAAAATATGCAATTTTAAATGAGATCCCTCACCATATTGAGGTAAATGTTGGTGATACTGTGGTTACTAGCGGCTTCTCTACAATGTATCCAAAAGATATCCCAATTGGAGAGATAGAGTCTCATGTTAAAAAGGGATCACACCATCATATAATAGTTAGGTTATTCATAGACTACTCAAGCTTAAAATATGTTTATGTTGCAATAAACAATAATAAAGAGGAGATAGAACAGCTTACAAAATGAGAATATCAACCAGCATATGGCCATCTTTTGCAATAATATCTTTATTGCACATTATAATCAGCTCACTTACGGATTTTGGGCCAATTTTTTTTATTGCCATATATCCGATGTTTATAATTACTCTCCCTAGCAAATTCTTTCCAAATAAAGCTCTTATTCTTGCATTTATAATTGGAATAACTGCTGACTTCTTTTCTAGTACGCTTTATGGAATTCATAGTGCATCCCTAGTTTTTATGGCATTTATTCAACCATTAATTTTGAGATTTTTCTCTAAAAAAGATGATACGGAAAAAGTTTCTAGAATTGGGATAGATCAACTAGGAATAAAGTCCTTTGTATTTTACTGCACAACCTTAGTTACAATTCATAACATTGCATTTGTATATATAGAGACTATGAATTGGTCTGTTTTCTACAACTCTCTATTTAGACTTCTATTAAGTACCATCATTAATACCTTAATTATTGTCATTATTGAGATATCACTCTTCTCTCAAAAAAAGTAATATTCTAGATTATGGGAATTGGTTTGAGTAAAAAGAATAAATTAATTTTTGCAGTAATTATTATTGGGTTAATATTTATTGGCCGACTATTCTTTTTACAAATCATAGATCAAGAATACAAAATCACAGCAGATAATAACGCCTTAAGATATCAAGTATCATACCCTGCAAGAGGGCTGATACTAGATAGATATGGCAATATTTTAGCTGGAAATGAAACAGCATACGATATAATGATAACTCCATACGAAGTAAAGGAGTTTGACACTACCGAAATTTGTAACATCTTTGATATTAGCATCCAAGATATTCGCTCAAGATTAGAAACAATTAATAAAAATAGGAGACAGATTGGATATCAACAGGTGGTATTGGTAAAACAAGCCTCATATAGGCAATACTCTGTTTTTGCAGAGAAGGCTCATAAATTCCCAGGATTTAGTTCAATCCCAAGAACAAAAAGAACATATCCATTTAATGCTGGAGCAAATTTATTGGGTTATATTTCTGAAGTTGATCCAGATTTCATTAGAAACAATCCTAAATACAGACCAGGAGACTATGTTGGAAAAACAGGGATTGAGCTATCTTACGAAGATGTATTAGGGGGAGAGAAGGGATACCATATATATCTTAGAGATGTAAAAAACAAAATAGTATCTAGTTATAAAGATGGGGAATACGATAAAGAGGCAATACCTGGTAAAAGTATATTAAGTAGTATTGATGCAAGTTTGCAGCAATATGGAGAGCTATTAATGAAAAATAAAATAGGGAGTATTGTTGCAATTGAACCTTCCACTGGTGAGATTTTAACCTTAGTCTCTAGCCCTGGAATAGATATAAATCAACTTGCCTCTATCAATCTTCATTACAATCAAATAGTTTCAGATCCTCTCAAACCAATGTTTAATAGAGCCGTCATGTCCCCTTATCCTCCGGGCTCAGTTTTTAAAGTAGTAAATGCTCTTATCGCATTACAAGAGGGGCTTCTACAAGAAAACACCAGATATTCTTGTAGTGGAGGTTATCATGTTGGAAGGACTGTAGGGTGTCACCCACATCCATCGCCAATAGATCTGCCTCAATCAATAATGATGTCTTGCAATACATATTACTGCATAGCATTCAGGAATATAATTGATAATCCTAAATACAAAAATGTAGCAGAGGGTTT
>LUYZ01000038.1 GCA_001603425.1 Bacteroidales bacterium Bact_08 | reverse complement strand
ATAATTTAACTTACTCTATTGTTGTTGAAAGAGTATATAAGCAACCGTTTCCCAATAGATATCTTGCAACTTTTTCTGTATTCTTAAATGAGAACAAAGAGCATCCTTATGTTAGAAATCTACTTAAAGAGAGTTTTAAGGAGTTTTTTGTTAGAAATATTATGCATTATAATTATAAAAAGTATCCTGTAAACCTTGTAGGATCTGTTGCTTATCATTATAAAGATATTATAGAAGAGGTGGCTTCATCTCTTGGCATAAAAATGGGAAATATTATTCAATCACCTATAGAAGGGTTAGAGATTTATCATAAAACGATATAAAATGAAGGTTACAGAACAATCATCTAATTACACCAATTTAGAAAACATGAGTACCAGAGAGCTTCTGGTAAATATTAATAGAGAAGATAAAAATGTACCATTAGCTGTAGAAAAATGCATTCCAGTTATCGAACAGCTTGTAGATGGAATAGTAGAGCGTATTGAGAGGGGAGGAAGGTTGTTTTATTTGGGAGCAGGTACTAGCGGAAGACTTGGGATTCTTGATGCGTCTGAGATTCCACCAACATTTGGAGCTCCATATGATTTGGTAATTGGTCTTATTGCTGGAGGGGATTCGGCTATTAGAAAAGCGGTTGAAGCAGCAGAAGATAGTTGGGATGGTGGTTGGAAAGATCTGCTTGAGTATGATGTATGTATAGATGATGTGATAGTTGGTATTGCTGCATCTGGCACTACTCCATACGTTATTGGTGCAGTTAAGGAGGCTAAATCTAGAGGTAATTTAACTGCTTGTGTAACATGTAATCCCGATAGCCCATTGTCTAAGGAGGTTGATTTTCCAATAGAAGCGGTTGTAGGTCCAGAGTTTGTGACTGGGAGTACAAGAATGAAGGCAGGTACTGCACAAAAGCTTGTTCTAAATATGATTACAACATCAACTATGATAAGACTTGGCAGAGTTAAGGGAAATAAGATGGTTGATATGCAATTGACAAATAAAAAACTTGTAGATAGAGGTACTAAAATGATTATGGAAGAGGCAAAAATTGAAGATTACGATTTTGCAAAAGAACTTCTATTAACACATGGTTCAGTTAGAAAGGCTGTCAATTTTCACCTTTCACAAAAGTAAATTGCACAATGGATAATAGGGTCAATTTAACATCTTCTTTGTTGGAAAATGCTGTTGAGCAATTAACAATGCTTCCTGGCATTGGTAAAAAAAGTGCATTGAGATTTGCTATGCACTTGCTAAATCAGCCTATAGAGAATGTTGAAAAATTGGGACAGTCCATTATAAAATTGAGGAGAGAGATAAAGTATTGTAGTAACTGCAATATGATATCGGACTCTCCTCTTTGTTCATTATGTTCAGATAAAAAGAGAGATTATTCTATAATTTGTGTAGTAGAGAGTATTCGTGATGTAATAAGTATCGAAAAAACAAATGAGTATCGTGGATTATATCATGTTTTAGGGGGTATTATTTCTCCTATGGATGGGATTTCTCCCTCAGATCTTAAAATAGATAATCTTATTTCTAGAGCTTCAAAAGAGCCAGTAAAAGAGATTTTGCTGGCTCTATCTGCGTCAATGGAGGGAGAGACTACTTCCTTTTATCTATATAGAAAACTTAAAGATTTCCCTGTAAAAATAAGTGTTATTGCTCGTGGAGTAGGTTTTGGTGATGAACTAGAGTTTACAGATGAGCTAACGCTTGGAAAATCAATTATAAATAGACAACCGTTTATTCCTAATACCTAGTTAATACTTATAATTATGCATGAATTTCCGTTATCATGGCTTTTAACAGCCTTTACTCTTTACACTTTTTTACTTTTTTTTGTATCATGGCTGACCTCAAGAAAAGCTGATTCTGGTTCCTATTTTTTAGGAAATAAAAAATCTCCTTGGTTTATTGTTGCTTATGGGATGGTTGGAACATCAATCTCTGGAGTGACATTTATATCTGTTCCTGGAAATGTCTTAAACCAAAACTTCTATTATATGCCTTTGGTATTAGGATTTCTCTTAGGATATATAGTTATAGCTCAAGTTCTATTGCCATTGTATTATAAAATGAATTTAACTTCTATCTACACTTATTTAGAGGAGCGATTTGGTTTTTATACTTATAAAACAGGAGCCTCTGTATTTATGGTTTCTAGAATATTGGGTGCTGCAGTTAGGATTTTTGTTGTAGTTTTAGTACTACATACTTTTCTGCCAGAAGGATCTGTGTCTTTTTGGGTTGTTGCATTTGTTTTTATGTTTTTAATATTCCTATACACATTTAAAGGTGGTGTTAAGACAATTATTTGGACAGATGTGCTTCAAACAACATTTATGCTTTTAGCTGTATTTTTGACAATTTATAGTATTATGAGGGCTATGGATTGGAATGTATCTGAGATGTTATCAGAAGTTAAAAAGAATACATATTCAAGTTGGTTAGATTGGGAGTGGAATAGCGCAACTAATGCTGTTAAACAGTTTATTGCAGGAATGTTTATTACAATTGTTATGACTGGTTTAGATCAGGAGATGATGCAAAAGAACTTGTCTTGTAAGAACATCAGGGAGGCTCAAAAAAATGTATATACAACTAGTATAACTATTGTTATTGTTAACTATTTCTTTTTGTTATTAGGTGCAGTTTTAGCAATATACGTTAGTACAAAGTTGGGCGGAATGTATGGAATTGGTCTAGCAGATGAGGTTGGAGTTTTCACTAAAGCTCAAACAGATAAATTATTTCCAACAATAGCAAGTCAATATTTGGGACTTGGTGTAGGTCTATTTTTTATAATTGGATTAATATCGGCTTCATATCCAAGTGCTGGAGGAGCATTAACTTCTTTAACTACCTCTTTTTGTATTGATTTTGTTGGTTTTAATAAAAGATCAGACCTTTCTGATTCAAAGAAAAATAGTATAAGAAAAATAGCACATGCATCATTTGCTGTTCTATTTTTTATTATCATTGTTGTATTATATCTAGTAAATAATCAAACAGTAATTGATTTAGTTTACACATTGGCAGCTTATACCTATGGACCTCTATTAGGATTTTTCTTCTTTGGTTTACTTACTAAGTATGGAGTTAAAGATAGATTAATGCCATATGTTGCTATTGCTTCTCCAATATTATGTTACTTATTAGACTATTTTTCTAAATCTGTTTTTGGATTTGGATTTGGATTTTCTATCCTGATTATGAATGGACTAATAACATTTTTATTAATGTTTATATTTAGACAAGAGAGAAACTAATGAAGAAAATAGCAGTCTCGGCAATATCATATATAAACACTCTGCCTTTTATCTATGGACTTAAAGCGAGTTCAATAATAAATGAGATAGATGTTATTATATCAACTCCAGCTCAGGCGGCTAATGATTTATTATGTAAAAAAACTCAAATTGGAATAGTTCCAGCTGCAATATTACCTCAACTAGGAATGAGTAGTATCATTTCAGATTTTTGTATAGGTGCAACATCTAGAGTTGATAGCGTTTTAATTTGTAGTGATATTCCAATTAAAGAGGTTAAACATATTTTTTTGGATAGCGAGTCAAGAACATCTGTCTTGCTATCCAAAATTTTATTACAAAACTATTGGAAAACCAATCCTTCCTTTCAAAGTTTTAGTATAAAAGAGGAATCAATTAATTATTCAAAGACCTACTTATTAATAGGAGACAAAGCTTTAGTGCATAAGGGCTCTTTTAGGTATGTATACGATCTAGCACAGTGTTGGATTGATTATACCTCTCTTCCTTTTGTTTTTGCTTGCTGGTGCTCAAATGTTAATTTGCCACAAAGTTTTATACAATCATTAAATGACGCGTTTAATTTTGGTGTCTCCAATATAGAAAAGTCATTAGATGGAGTTGAACTCCCAATTGATAAAACAAGTGCACTAAATTACTTAACTAATAATATATCTTATGATTTAGATCTAGATAAAATCAAGGGATTGAATAAATTTATTAGTTTTATTTAGTTTTTTATGCTCTTTCTTAATTTTTATCTATTTTTGCAATCTAAATTCTAATTTAACTATAATCATGGACGAAGGCCCGTATAATAGTATTAATATTATAAACTAATCTGTAGGGTTTTCCTTACAGATAAAACTGTAAGGAGGGATATGATTGATTCAAAAATCGACATTCTAGATCTAATAAGAGATAGAAACTGGCCATTATTAAGAAATGAAATAATAGAGCTAGAGCCAGTAGAAATTGCCGAGATTCTTGAAGATCTAAAGGATCAAAATGATGTAATTTTATTTAGACTTTTGCCAAGAGTTCTTGCCAAAGACACTTTTCAACATCTTAGTCACGATAAACAAGAGGAGATAATTGAGGGTTTAGCTAAAAATGTTAATAAAGTCTCAAGTCTTTTAAATGATCTAGATCCCGACGATAGGACTGCTTTTTTTGAAGAATTACCAGGTAAAATTACTCAAAGACTTATTCAGTTGCTCTCTCCTCAAGAGAGAAATATTGCCACAAAGCTATTAGGTTATCCAGAGAATAGTATTGGGCGTTTGATGACTCCAGAATTTGTTGCAGTTAAACCTCACTATACCGTTGCTCAGACATTAAACCACATCAGAGTTTATGGATTAGACTCTGAGACACTCAATGTAATTTATGTTGTAGATGATAATTGGAAGCTTATAGATGATATAAGAATTAGGGAGATAATATTAGCTCAACCCAATCAAAAGATTGAAGAGCTTATGGATAATAAGTTTGTCTCTCTTAATGTTTTTGATGATCAAGAGTCAGCAATTAGTGTAATTAAAGATCACGATAGAGTTGCATTGCCAGTTACAGATTCAGAGGGTCTATTGATTGGAATTGTAACTATTGATGATATGATGGATGTTGTGGAAGAGGAGACAACAGAGGACTTTCACAAATTTGGTTCATTTCAGGGAGCTATCGTTAATCCATTAAAAGCAAAAGTATTACTATTGTATGAAAAAAGAGTCTTGTGGTTAACCGCTCTCGTGTTTATGAATGTGTTTTCTGGAGCTGCAATATCTAGTTTTGAACATGTTATAGAGTCTGTTGTGTCATTAGTCTTTTTCTTGCCTCTTTTAATTGGTAGCGGTGGTAATGCAGGAGCTCAATCGGCAACTTTAATGATTAGATCTTTAGCTACTGGAGATGTTGAGATGAAGGATTGGTTTAAATTAGTTGGTAAAGAGTTTTTTGTCTCTTTTTTATTGGGTCTAACAATGGCTGTTGGAGTTAGCTTAATTGCTAGTATAAGATCTCCAGAAATAATCGTAGTTGTTGCGTCCACTATGGTTCTTACTGTTATGGTCGGTAGTCTGGTAGGGTTACTATTACCGTTTGTGTTTACTAAGTTTAAATTAGACCCAGCAACAGCAAGTGCACCCCTAATAACCTCGATAGCAGATATACTAGGGGTGATGATATACTTTACTATTGCTTCACACTATTTTGGACTTTAGTCGCTATATATTTGTTATATAACATTAGTGAGATCATACTTGCAACTCCTATACATGCAAAGATAAGCCATAGAGTTTTAGGGCTATTAAGATTGTCTACGTATTTCACATAAAGCATTGCACCCAAAAAACCTCCAATACTGCTTCCAATTACTCCGTATAAAAAAGAGTATCCTAAATATAGTGCCTTTTTATCTGGTGGGGCAATTAATCCAATATATGATATAAATTTGGGGTGTGTTGTCATTTCCCCAATAGTGAATACCATTATTCCAATAATAAATATCCATGGAGAGGAGGATATTGCCAATATTCCCATTCCTAATGTTCCTAATCCTATTCCAAAAATCATTGTTGGAAGAGCAGCTCTATTTTTAACAATATTAGAAACAAACAGTTGAAGAATAATAATTACTCCAGCGTTTATTACTGTAACATGCTCAACATCAAACTGCCAATTGGGATTAGCAATAAATAGGGATAAAAATGAGTTGATCGCATTGTTTACGCTCCCCATATCTACATATTCCTTTACATACCATAATACTGTTCCAAACATTTGGAAGTATAGAATCCAAAAAGCTGAATACAAAAAAATCATTAATATAAATCTCCAGTCTTTAATAACCATTATCATCTCCTTAAAAACATCGGGTAGTTTTTTTGTGCTCTCTTTTCTCGGTGGCTCTTTATAGAGTAAAAAATTAATTACTAGCTGTATTATGGCTACAATTGCTGCCATATAAAAAATGTATGAATATGATATAGATTTTAATATGGGCACCAATATTAACGGAAATAAGAATGCACCAAGATTAATTGACCAATAAAAAATACCAAACCCTAGTGTAGAGTTATGTTCATTAGTGTTTTTTGCAATTGTTCCAGATATTACTGGTTTAAAGAAGCCAGCCCCAATTGCCATAATAATTAAAGAAGCAAAAATTAGATAATAACTACTTGATAGTCCAGTAAAGAAATATCCAAAAACCATACAGATAAATGCAAATGAGAGAACATTCTTATACCCATATCTATCGGCAATAGCTCCAGAAATTATAGGTAAAAAGTAGAGTAAAGGAGGTATAATTCCAAGTACAGCACCAGCTTGCTCTTTTGTAAATGAGAGACCACCTTGATCTCCATTGAGAATTAGATATACCGATAAAATAGACATTACTCCATAATACGATCCTCTCTCTAAAAATTCCATAACAATGGCTACCCAAAAGTTTTTTGGAAATGATTTAAATGTAGACTTCGACATTCTTTTGAATTATTTAAGTTTAGTTATTATGATTAAATATTTTCAAAGATAATTTTTTTTTGAAATAGAGAGTTTTTTTTCTTATAATTTGGCCAGTTTATTAAAAATTATTACTTTTGGGGCTGCCTTAAATTGGGCAATATAAATAATGTCTAACAACTAGAGAGTTAATTAATTAAAAAATGACAAAAGAACGTAAATTAGAGCTCGATCAAGACGAGCAAATTGAGGTTATCAAGAGAATTGATGAATCTTTGGAGTCCTATATAGAGGATGACGCAGCTTCTGTATTGGCTGGCGAGAAAAAAAGAGAGAGTAATGTTTCTGTACCAGTAGATAAATTTGACTGGGACTCTTTCGAAAAAGAATCTATTTATGAGGCCGACAAAAATCTTATAGAAGACCTTTATGGTCAAACTTTATCGAAAGTAATAGAGAATGAGGTTGTAGAAGGTACTGTTGTTGCTCTTAATAAAAGAGAGGTAATTGTTAATATTGGTTATAAGAGTGAAGGTGTTATCAGTATTAATGAGTTTAGATATAATCCAGAACTAGCTATTGGTGATAAAGTTGAAGTTTATGTAGAGAATGCAGAGGACAAAAAAGGTCAACTAATTATCTCTCATAAAAAAGCAAGATCTTTACGTTCTTGGGACAGAGTTAATGAAGCTTTCGATAAAGACGAGATTGTTAAAGGTTATATCAAGTGTAGAACAAAAGGTGGAATGATTGTGGATGTATTTGGCATTGAGGCATTCTTACCAGGTTCTCAGATTGATGTTAAACCTATACGTGATTACGATATATTTGTAAACAAAACAATGGAGTTCAAAATTGTTAAAATCAATCATGAATTCCGTAATGTTGTTGTTTCACATAAAGCGCTTATTGAAGCTGAACTTGAGGCTCAAAAGGCAGATATTATAGGTAAATTAGAAAAAGGTCAGATATTAGAGGGTATCGTTAAGAATATTACTTCTTATGGTGTATTCGTTGACTTAGGAGGAGTAGATGGTCTTATTCATATTACAGATTTATCATGGGGTAGAATTAACCACCCAGAAGAGGTTGTTCAATTAGATGAGAAGATTAATGTAGTTATACTTGATTTTGATGATACTAAGAAGAGAATTGCTCTTGGACTTAAGCAGTTAAGTTCTCATCCTTGGGACTCATTAGATGCAAATCTTCAGGTTGGTGACAAGGTTAAAGGTAAGGTTGTTGTAATTGCAGATTATGGTGCATTTATTGAGATTCAACCAGGAGTAGAGGGTCTAATCCACGTATCAGAGATGTCATGGTCTTTACACCTTAGAAGTGCTCAAGATTTCTTAAGTGTTGGTGATGAGGTTGAGGCTGTTATCTTAACATTAGATAGAGAAGAGAGAAAGATGTCTTTGGGAATCAAACAATTGAAGAGTGATCCTTGGACCTCTATTAATGAGAAGTATCCTGTTGGAACAAAATGTCAAGCTACTGTTAGAAACTTTACCAACTTTGGTGTTTTTGTAGAGTTAGAAGAGGGAGTAGATGGCTTAGTTCATATTAGTGATTTATCTTGGACTAAGAAGATCAAGCATCCTTCTGAGTTTACTTCTGTAGGAGATATTCTTGATGTTGTTGTTTTAGAGGTAGATCAAGAGAATCGCAGATTAAGCTTGGGACATAAGCAATTAGAAGAGAATCCTTGGGATGTATTTGAGTCTGTATTTACTCAAAACTCAGTACATGAGGGTACAATTACAGCTTTTGTAGATAAAGGTGCTACTGTTGCTCTTCCTTATGGAGTAGAGGGTTATGTTGCTCTTAAAAATCTTGTAAAAGAGGATGGAACTCAAGCTAAAGTAGAGGAGAAATTAGATTTCAAAGTTGTGGAATTTAATAAAGTAACAAAAAGAATAGTATTGTCTCATACTAAATTATTTGAGGAGCCTAAGAAAGAGGAGCCAAAAGAGAGAGTTAACGAGGGCGATTCAACTCAAAAAGCTGTTAAAAAATTAAAAGCTAATTTAGAAAAAACAACTTTAGGAGATATCAGCGAATTGGCAGCACTAAAGAGTGAAATGGAGAGTAACGAATCCGAAAATTAATTGAAATGGATTTTTCTTTCACATCTTTAGGTTGTGCTTCTGCACTCCCTACTGTGAATAGATATCCAAGCGCTCATGTACTTCAAGTTCATGGGCGCTTGTTTTTAATTGACTGTGGAGAGGGGTGTCAGATGCAAATGAGAAAATATGGATTCTCCTTTTTGAAATTGTCAGATATTTTTATTTCTCATATACATGGTGACCATATTTTTGGAATGTTTGGGCTACTCTCAACAATGTCTTTATTGGGACGCTTAGCAGATATAAACATTTATGCTCCTGCTGGATTTAAATCAATTCTATTGTCTTTTCTTGACCACTTTGGGGATTCATTTAAATTTAATATAAATCATATAGTATTGGATAATAGCTCTAAACACTTAATATTAGATGCTAAAAAATATCAAATTTTCTCATTCCCTTTGTATCATAGGGTAGAGTGTTACGGTTTTCTATGCAAGGAGAAAGATCCTATATTAAATATTAAAAAGTATCTTATTGATCAATACAATTTATCATTAAAAGAGATTGCGCAATTAAAAAGAGGTGAGAATGTTGTGCGTGAGAGTGAAGAGATTTTGGAGTCGAGTGAATTTACGTACAAACCATATATTCCAAGATCTTTTGCATATTGTAGCGATACCTCACCAAGTGATAAGATAATTGATGCAATAAAGGGTGTAGATTTATTATATCACGAAGCTACATTTGCCGATGATATGCTTGAAATGGCAAAATCTACATTTCACTCAACTGCTAGACAAGCTGCTGAAGTTGCTTTAAAAGCGAATGTAAAAAAAATAATATTAGGCCATTTTTCATCTAGATATAAAGATCTTTCTATTTTACTAAATCAATCGAGAGAGGTTTTTAAAAACAGCTTTCTTGCTGAACAAGGTCACACTTTTTCTGTTGATATAGTAAAAGAGTAGTATTAGGTCAATACATTTATATAGATATTTTAATATCTTTATGTTATAATTATAAATTGGAATTATGTTTAAAAAAACCTGTCTCATTATAGTATTTAGTCTATATTCTATTGGAGTTCTTTTTTCTCAAGGAACAGATATTAATCGTCACATAACAAAATTTGGTCAACTGTTATTTTATATAGATAATTACTATTTAGATTCAGTTAGTAGTGACACTCTTACAGAAGAGGCAATAAAAAGAGTTGTGTCGTTGCTAGATCCTCACTCTTCTTATATTTCGGCAAAAGATGTAAGAGCTATGAATGAGCCATTAGAGGGAAATTTTGAGGGTGTAGGTATTGAGTTTATGATTATACATGATACTTTGGTTGTTTCTACAACAATTTCTGGTGGGCCATCTGAGAGAGTCGGCTTAAGATCTGGTGATAGAATAGTTGAAATAGATGGAAGTAATATAGCATCAATAGGGCTAACTAATCAAATGGTTTTTGGTTATTTAAGAGGCCCTAAAGACAGTAGAGTAAATTTGAGGGTTATAAGAAGAGGAGTTAATGGGTTTTTAGATTTTGAAGTAATTAGAGACAGAATTCCAATAAATAGTGTAGAAGCTGCATATGAAGCAGCACCTGGTGTTGTTTATATTAAACTTAGTAGATTTGCCAACAACTCTTCAAGAGAGATAATTAATGCTCTATTAAATCTTAATATTAGAAAAATTGATGGTTTTATTCTAGATTTAAGAGGTAACTCTGGCGGTTTTCTAGGTACTGCACTAGAGATCTCTAACTTTTTTCTTGAATCGGGTCAAACAATCGTATATACAGAGGGGACAAAAGTACCAACTCGTAAGGAAATTGCAAAAGGGACTGGATTTTACAGAAGTGGAGCATTGGCTATTTTAATTGATGAGAATTCTGCATCGGCAAGTGAAATTGTTGCTGGAGCTGTTCAAGATTGGGATAGGGGAGTTATTATTGGCCGAAGATCATTTGGTAAAGGTTTAGTGCAGCAGATGCTACCGATGGCCGATGGTTCCCAATTGAGATTGACTGTTGCAAGGTACCACACTCCATCGGGAAGGGTTATACAATCTCCTTATCAGACAGGCTCTAAAGAGCAATATTATAGAGACTTTTTAGATAGGTTTGAACGAGGTGAGTCTATAAATAGAGATAGTATCCATTTTATGGAGTCTTTGTTATATAAAACTATGATTAAGGGAAGAGATGTTTATGGAGGAGGTGGAATAATGCCCGATATTTTTATTCCTGCAGATACCTCTTTTTACTCTAATTATTATGCTACTTTGCTAAGAAGAGGAGTCATTTTGGAGTATACAAATAATTTTTCTGACAAATATAGGGAGGCCCTTTTGCCAAAATTCCCTGATTTTATTCAGTTTAATCAGGGATATCATATATCTGATAGTTTTATGGAAGATTTTATCTCTTTTGCTACATCCAAAGGCATTGAATTTAATGAGCAGGAGTATTTAAAATCTAAAGAAGAGATACTTGTCTATTTTAAGGCGTTAATAGCAAGGTCTTTATATGGTAATACTGCATACTTTAGGGTAATTAACAGCTCTAATGATAGAGTGTTTCAAGCGGCGTTAGATTATATTAAAAATGGTAGTAGATAGTTAATGTCTGTTTTATCTATTTCTATTTTGATGATTTAGTCGATTTAATGCTTGATGATATTGTCTTGCATTTGCGTTATGTTCTTTTAATGTTTTAGCAAAACTGTGGCTACCATTAAGAGAAGGGTGTGCGCAAAAATATAGATATTGATGATTGGTGTAGTTTAAAACAGCATCAATAACTCTAGGAGAGACAATAGTTATTGGTCCAGGAGGCAATCCCCTTTTCTTATATGTATTATATGGAGAATCTATCTCTAAATGTGCAAAGAGAATCCTTTTAATTGTGGGGTCATTTAAAGCATACTTAATAGTAGGATCGGCCTGTAGTGGCATCCCTATTCTTAGCCTATTCAAATACACACCAGCTATAATAGGGTGTTCAAATGAGAGATTACTCTCTTCAGATACAATCGAGGCTAAAGTTATTACCTCTATTGGAGTCAAATTTAATGCTTTGGCCTGTTCTAGTCTCTTATTGGTCCAAAAATTGTCATACTCCCTTTTAAACCTCCTTAGAATTTCTGTTGATGAAGTTGTCCAATAAATTTCATATGTATTCAATAGAAACATTGCTCTAATGGTATATTTATCAAATCCCATTTCTTGAATAAGCGTGCTGTCGGTAAGAGTTTTTAAAACAGATAAAGAATCCTCCATTATCCGAGTAGATATAATTGACGATAGCCTATCTAAAGTTCGAATATTCCCAGATAGAACTAAATTATGAGGTGTTTGTAACCCTCTGCTTATTATATCTATTATATTCTTATTATTGATACTCTCTTTTATAATATAACGTCCCGGTTTAATTTTAAAATCAAATTTTAAAATACTAGATGCAGTCCTAAACGATCTGCTATTAATAATAGTTGAGTCTTTTAGTAAATTATTAATTATAGAATCTGAATTGTGATTGGGATATACATAAAGCACAAATTCACTATTAGTATTAGGTTTAAAAAAAATACTATATACTCTATAAGATATGTAAAAAGAGCTTATTAATAATGCCGATATAAGATAAATTATTATTTTTTTCATTAATTAAGTTTTATAACAGTTCCCACAATTGGTTCAGTTCCTCGTTTAATTTTATTTATTCTGTATAAGCGATTAAGCCTAATACCATATTTTTGAGAAATTGCATGCATAGACTCTCCTTGATTAACTATATGGCTATCGATCTCTTTGTTGTTTCTAGCTTTTCTCTCTAAAAAAACAATTGTACCAGGCTCAAGAGCTCTTTCCTCTTTAATGTCATTATATCTCAATAACTCTTTTGTAAAGAGAGAGAATTCTGATGCTATCTGTTCATAAGTGTCTCCAGCAACAGATATTATGTGCTCTTTTCTATTAATTAAACCAACCGACCTTTGTAAATTGAATGAATATATTTGTGATGGAGTTGAAATTTTTATTTTTGCCTCTTCCTGAATATTTTGAGTATATTGTGAATCGTCATAATTATCATAGTATAGATCAAATCGGTACAATTGATTATCTTCGATAATCTTTATAAGTAGGTGCGCATATTGTGGATTAGTAGCATAACCAGCTCTTTTTAGCCCATGAGCCCATGACTTATAATCTCTTATATCGTAATCAAATAGAAAGCTATATCTTGCTCGGTGTTTTAAGAACATAGAGTGGTCATTAAATGATTCTTCAGGAGAATTATATTTTCTAAAACATTCATTTTTATGGTCATCATCGTGATATATTGTTTGTCCAGACCAATTATGACACTTAATGCCAAAATGATTATTCCCACTAACTGCTAAATAGGAGTTCCCGTTGCCAGACTCTAATGATGCTTGGGCAAGAATTATACTTGCAGGAATACCAAAGCTTCTCATTTGCCTTATTGCTATGTCTTTGTATTTTTCTATATACTGTGCTCTATTCATTGTTTGAGCATTAACAATGCTACTATTGATCAGTAATATAAAAGCAATAAGAGTTATAAATTTTATTTTTTTCATCATAAATTAGATCTGTGCCCGCAAAAATACTAATTTTGTATAAATGATATATAAAAACTATGGTTACAAAAAGTTTTTCAATTCAATTTGATGAGTATGATTGTTTAGATGATTTGGCTACTCAAGATAAAAATCTATTATATAAAGCAATTGAGGCAACAAATAGCTCATATGCACCATACTCTAATTTTAATGTTGGTGCGGCTCTTCTTTTAGATAATAATGAAATAATTACAGCCTCAAATCAAGAGAATATAGCTTACCCTTCTGGTTTGTGTGCAGAGAGAGTAGCTATATTCTATGCCAATTCAAAATTTCCTACTTCAAAAATTATTACAATTGCAATTGTTGCATCGGTAAATGGTTCTATATGTGACATGCCTACATATCCGTGTGGTGCTTGTAGACAAGTAATGGCAGAAGCGGAGAGTAGAAGCTCTGAGAGAATTAAATATATTATTGGGGGTAAAAAGAGAGTTCAAATAATGTATGGTACAGAATCTCTACTTCCCTTCATATTCGATTCACTCCCTAAATAGTTTTTGAGGTTAAAAAAAATGTATTACCTTTGTGGTGGGGTAAGTCATATACGACCAGCTCCCACTGAACTCCCCCAGGGTCGGAAGGCAGCAAGGGTAGGTGGTTGTAGCGGTGCGATATATCCAGCTTACCCCTTTTTCTTATTGTATAGTACTCAATAATTTCGTATATGAAAATAGCTGTAGGACTTTCTGGAGGGGTAGATTCTAGCGTTGCGGCATATTTACTAAAACAGCAAGGGCATGAGGTATATGCTTTATTTATGCAAAATTGGCATGACACAACAGGAACATTGTATGGAGATTGTCAATGGAAAGATGATAAAGCTATTGCGCAGATGGTTGCTAAAAAGTTAGAAATTCCATTTTATTATGTAGATCTAAGTCAAGAGTATTCTCAAAGAGTTGTAGATTACATGTTTAATGAATACAAAGAGGGTAGGACACCAAATCCAGATGTGTTGTGTAATAGAGAGATTAAGTTTGAAGTTTTCTTACAAAAAGCTTTAGAATTGGGAGTAGATTATGTTGCTACTGGCCATTATTGTCAAAAAGAGAGTTTTGTAAATAGTAAAGGAGAAGAAGTTTTTAGACTTATAGCAGGGAGTGATACAAACAAAGATCAGAGTTATTTTTTGTGTCAATTATCTCAAAAACAATTATCTAAGGCCTTATTCCCGATAGGTCATTTAAACAAAAAAGAGGTTAGAGAAATTGCATTTAATGCCTCATTACCCTCGGCGAATAAAAAAGACTCACAAGGAATATGTTTTGTTGGGAAAATTGATTTGCCTATTTTTCTCCAGCAGAAACTAGAAGCGAAAGAGGGTGAAGTTATTGAGATTTTCAATGATTTTTATTCTAATTATCCAAATAATTATATTGGATATAATGGTTTAGAAGATGCTAATCTTAAGGTATTATCTAATAAACTGTCATATCAAAAAGAGGATGGTAAAGTAATTGGCAAACATCAAGGGGCTCATTTTTATACAATAGGCCAAAGGAAGGGTTTGAATATTGGAGGTCATAAAGAACCACTTTTTATTATTGATACAGATGTTAAATCTAATTTAATATTTGTTGGTGAAGGACAAAATCACCAAGGTCTTTATAGAAAAGCTCTTTTTATAAAAACAGAAGATATTCATTGGATAAGAGAAGATCTAGAATTAAAAC
The DNA here is from genome assembly GCA_001603425.1 of Bacteroidales bacterium Bact_08. GTDB lineage: Bacteria > Bacteroidota > Bacteroidia > Bacteroidales > UBA932 > Bact-08. The sequence goes on along the minus strand of LUYZ01000038.1, from coordinate 10,560 downwards.
AAGATGATATTAAGGAGTTTTATCTAAGAATTAGATACAGACAGCCACTGCAAAAAGCAACCCTATTTATGAAAGAAGAGGGTCTTTATATTGTATTTGAACAACCTCAAAGAGGAATAACTCCAGGACAATTTGCTGCTTGGTATAGTAGTCAAAACGAATTAATTGGCTCTGGAGTTATAGAGTAAATACTATTTATCTTTATAGTTTGTTATAGATTTCGTTGGAGTAAATCCAGGATCTGGATAGTCGAAAAGTTCAAATACTTGCTCTGTAGATCCGTTTGTATATTTCCATATTGAACTGTATTCCGATGCTTTCTCTCCCATACTCTCTATTTCGTTTAGATACGATACAATAGATCTATTTTCTACAATATATACTTTACCCATTTTATCTATAATTGGGCTATGTTCTCTTGTTTGATCGTGATCGAACTGATGTATCCTTTTTCCATTTTTATCTATACCGATTAGTTCAAAAGTCATACTTTTACCTATTGCAGGTATATTTATTACATTTCTATCTGTAGGTAAAAATGGGAGGGTATATTTTTTAATAAATGTGTTTAGATTATCAGTTAACTTATTGGCTGGAGATTTTTCAAAAATAGATATAAGTTCTTCTTTCTGAGTTTTATTTAAAAGCCCAAATTGTTTCTCTTCTACCTGTTCTTGCATAGATCTAGAAATTGTTGAGTATACCTCTTGATTCTCTTCAAAACCTTTAACAGTAAAAGTATAGTAAGTAACAACCCCCAAGGAGTTAAGTGATTGCCTTAGCTTTGCAGTATGTCCTCTACGAGATGCAGCGGCAGTGAATACAAGTTGATTAGATATAGTCCATCCAGCTTTAATTATTGACTCAATAGCTTTTTTTGCTTCAATGGTAATCTCTAATGGAGACTGGAAGTGTGTTTGAATGACAAATTGCTTAATCCCAATTTTACTGCCTTTTTCTCTGAATTTAGAGAGTATATCTATTAATTCTGAGTCAATTCTAACGGGCAGATATGCAAGCAGTCTAGAGCCCAATCTTACCCTTTGTATAATATGAAATTTCTCATCTTTATATTTGTTAGCCTCTAGTTTTCTTTCTGCCATTTTTAATACAGCCTCAAGAATTTTTTCTAAATTCTTATTGCTTGACATTAAAGCATCACCTCCTGTAATTAAGATATCTCTAAGCTGAGAGTCAGATTCAAAATAGTCCATCAACTTAGATAATTTTTTCTCCCAGGTCTCTTTAGGTTTTAATTGATCCATTTCAAAATGTAGCTTTTCACTCTGAAAGCCATATAACCTTTGACATGAAGAACATAATCCGCCACAACTTCTACCTCTTGTGTCAGGAATCATAATTGCAACTTCGGGATAACGTCTATGAATATTTGCCTCTGGAATTATCCATCCTGCTGCGTTTGGTTTCCCAGGTATTACAGAATCCTCTTTTTCCCATGCTTTAATATTCCCATATGTTTCAACTAATGACTGTGAGTATAAAATATATGATCGGACAGATTTATCATCAAATCCATTATCTTCTACATTCAAAAGAGATATGTAATATGGAGTAATAAAAAACGGTATTTTTTTATTTTTAGCTCTATTAAGAACTCTCATTGTTTTTGTAGACAGACTTTCATCCATGAATAGATTTAGTTCTGTGGGACTCTTAATTGCCATTGCTAAATGAAAACGATAGTCATTCCACCACTCTAGAACCTTATTATATTTTTGTTCGTAAGTATAACCTTCTTGGAATTGATATCGTGAAGTACTAGCTTTCCTCTCAATTTTTTTAATTAATAAATCGACTATATACTCCTTTCTTTGTTCTCTTCTCTCTTTAATCTCTTTCTCTATTCCAATACTCCATCTCTTCATATGCTTTAGCAGCTTAGTCTCGGAATAATTAGAATCTTTAAATATACCCTCAGTAATCGAAAAAAGGTGATATAGATCCTCAAATAGGTCGTTAGAGCACCTAGAGCACTCTAAATGTAAATAATTCCATAAAGAGGAGAATGTTTCTATATAGATTTTTTCATTTTTTGAAAGTTCATATATATAACTATTTTCATGACTTAACATTACGATAAATTGTGATGCAATTTTTTTCTGAAGCTCTGATGCTTTTTCATCATCAATAATATTTTTTGAATAATCTTCAATTAGTTTACAGAAAACATCTTCGTTTTCTGAGCTCTTTGCAATATCAAAAATATAAGGTAGGTTTGTTTTAAATTTATCGTATGTTGATTTTATCATATAATATGTTTTTATGTTTATTGAATAGTGCTCTCTACAAAAATACTAAAAATAGTCCAATTTTATGACCTAATTATGCTATCTATATTACTCTCTTTAAATCTAAAGTTTAATTCTATCAATTTCTGGGGTACAACATAGTGACTATTTAATATCATTTCTGAAGATTCTCCTAAAAGTAGTCTAATTACAAATTTTGAAATTTTAAAAGAAATAATTTTTTTATATTTAGATAAATGCTTAGCAAGTTGATTATATGTTATAGGAGTTGGTGTTGTAATATTAATAGTTCCATTAATTCTATTTGAAATAATAAAATCGATAGCCTCTAATAGATCATTTAATCCAATCCATGATATATACTGTTTTCCATCTCCTAAAATTGGGAAAAACCTAAAAATCATAGAGAGAGTCATCTTTTTAAATGCACCTCCGCTTTTAGATAATACTACTCCAAAACGTGTTATGCATAGATTATTTTTATCATTAATTCTATTTGCTTGAAACTCCCATTCTTGACAAACATTAGACAGAAATCCACTATCAAAATTATCGCTAGATTCTGTATGAATATATTCATTTGAATTTTTATAAATCCCTATTGCAGATGCATTAATAAGAAATATCGGTTTGTTTAAGGTATTTATAATATTAATCAAATTTCTAGTAGTAACTATTCTACTATTTAGAATCTCTTCTTTATTTTTTTTATTCCATCTACAATCTATAGATCTACCTGCTAAATTAATAATGATATCGCACTCTTTTAAAGTATCTATAGGAAGTGATCTATCTATCGGTAGTACATTATACCCTTTTTCGCTTAAAAATAATTTTAAGTTTTTACCAATAAATCCATTTGACCCTATAATGCCAACCCTTTTATTCATGCTATTTATATAGTTTATTAATCAATTCTTATTTTTAATCCATCGTAAGCTACATTAATACCTTGTGGAAGAGATTTTTCTAATTGACTATGTAGTCCAATTTGATGAGATAAATGAGTTAAGTAACACATTCTTGCATTTGTTTTTTTTGCAATCGATATAGCCTCTTCTAAACAAAAATGTGAAGGATGTCTCTGTTTTCTCACAGAATTTATAATGAGAACAGACATATCCTCAATTTTGTTCAATTGATCTTGTGGAATATAATTCATATCAGTTATATATGCTAAGTTAGCTATTTTATAACCTAATACAGGTAGATTTAGATGATATCCTCTTACAGGAGTGATTTCAATATCATCAATATAAAACTTAGAATTGTCAATAATATGAATATCCATTTTAGGAGCACCTGGATATCTATGTTCTCCAAATGCATAGCTATACTCGTTTCTTAAAGATTTAGCAACTCTCTCCTCGCAATAAATGTCTATTCCCTTTTTAGTTATATAATTAAGTGCTCTAACATCATCTAAACCACCAGTATGATCCCTATGCTCGTGAGTGATAAGTATTGCGTCTAGAGAATTTATCTTTTCCCTAAGAAGTTGTTGTCTGAAATCTGTTCCAGCATCAATTAATATTTTTTTATTTTTATAATTGATTATAATTGAAGATCTAAGACGATTATCTTTAGGGTCACTAGATTTACAAACCTCACATTCGCAACCTATCATTGGTACTCCGGAAGATGTTCCAGTTCCAAGAAATGTAATTTCTAACATTTTTAAAAATTTAGTTTAAAGATAAGAATTTTTTAACTTTGCAAAAAAAACATTGAAAGGCATATTGTATCTTATACCCTCACCATTAAGTGATTGCGAGGTTAATCAGGTGATTCCGCAAGGAGTTTTAGACATTATTTCTAAAGTTGATATATTTATTGTAGAAGAGTTGAGAACAGCTAGAAGGTATCTCTCTAGAGCTGGAAGGAAAGGAGAAATAGATAATCTAACTTTTTATTTACTTAATGAACACACTAAAGAAGAGGAGATTATTGAATATATAAAGATTATTCAAAATGGTTCAGATGTTGCTTTGATTAGTGAAGCTGGATTGCCAGCAGTAGCCGATCCGGGAGCAAAATTGGTGGAGTTTGCACATAATTATGATATTTGCGTAAATCCTTTAGTAGGGCCATCGTCATTAATGCTAGCACTTATGGCTTCGGGAAAGAATGGTCAAAATTTTTCATTTATTGGCTATCTTCCTATAAAAAGTTCCGAGAGAAGAGCTAGAATAAAAGAGTTAGAGATTTTATCTAATACCAAAGGCGTATCTAATATAATTATAGAGACTCCTTATAGAAACATAGCGTTACTAAATGATATAATTGCTACATGTTCTGGATCAACAAAACTTACAATTGCTTGTAATATTACATCATCGGATGCGATAATAAAAACAAAGAGTCTATCCTTTTGGAAGAGTAATATGCCAGACATTAACAAAAAACCAGCGGTTTTTATTTTATAAATTAATATATGAATAATAGAGTAGAATTAGTTGATATGGAATTTTATGCATATCATGGGTGTTTTAAAGAAGAGAATATTATTGGGAACAAATTTGTAGTAAATTTTTCTGCAAATTGTGATATAATGAAAGCAGGGGAGTCAGACTCATTGTGTGACGCTTTAGATTATCAAAAGGTCTATGCAATAATTAAAGAGCAAATGGATATCACCTCAAATCTCTTAGAGAATGTTGCGTATAGAATACTAAATAGTATTGGAGATAATTTTTCTCAAGTAATTTCTGCTCAAATTATAATTGATAAAATGAATCCTCCAATTGGCGGAAAGGTTAGATCTTCAAGAGTAAAAATGGAGAAATATTACAGATAGATGTATAAATATTCTAATAAAACAGTAGCTTTTATAACCTTAGGGTGCAAACTAAATTTTTCAGAGACATCTACCTTAGCTCGCCAGTTTATAGATAATGGATTTTCAAAAGTATCTCATAATCAATCAGCAGATATATATGTTATAAATACATGTTCGGTCACAGAGCACGCTGATAAAAAATGTAGAAATATAATTAGAAGGGTACACAAGTTAAATTCAGATGCGTTAATTGCTGTAACCGGTTGTTATGCTCAGCTTAAGCCACAAGAGATTTTAGATATAGAGGGAGTAGATCTTGTCTTGGGTGCCGATGAGAAGATGGATCTATTTAACAGGGTATCAAAAATAGTTGATCTTAAGAATAGCTCAAATTACAAACAAAAAGAGGAGTTTGTTTCTTGTGATATCTCTCAAGTTAACTCTTTCTTTGCAGCATACTCTACTGATGAAAGATCTAGATCTTTTTTAAAGGTTCAAGATGGTTGTGATTATCATTGTTCATATTGTACTATTCCTTTGGCTAGAGGCAAGAGTAGAAATATATCTATTGAGAAAGTTGTTAACGAAGCCAAAGAAATTGTTAAAAACGGAATTTGTGAGATTGTTTTAACTGGAGTTAATACAGGAGATTTTGGAAAATCAACAGGAGAATCTTTTTTAGATATGTTAATGGTTCTAGATAGTGTTGATGGATTGGAAAGAGTTAGAATTTCGTCAATAGAGCCAAATCTCTTAACGGATCAAATTTTAAGCTTTATTAAAGAGAGTAGAGTTTTCTTACCTCACTTCCATATTCCACTTCAAAGTGGGTCTAATAAAATTCTTGGACTTATGAGAAGAAGGTACAATACAGATCTCTTTAAAAGTAAAATTCAAACAATTAAAGAGTTAATGCCTAATGCATTTATTGGCATTGATGTTATTGTTGGCTTTCCTGGAGAGGGAGAAGAGGAGTTTTTAGAGACATATTCATTTTTAGAGGAGGTACAACCATCTTTTATTCATGTTTTTCCATATTCAAAAAGGGACAACACTCCAGCTTCTTTATTCAAAGATCAAGTAAAGGAGATTCATAAAAGAGAGAGAGTAATGGCATTATCTCAATTATCGGACAAACTATATAATCTATTTTATAAATCACAAATTGGTAGAACTGAATACGTTCTATTTGAAAGCACACAAAAGAAAGGCAAGATGTTTGGTTATACTAGAAACTATATTAAAATAGAGAGAGAGTATAACCCGTCTTTAATTGGTAAAGTGTGTGAAGTAATTATTGATTAAGTATCATTCAAGAGTCTTTTCTTTCTTTCTTTTTCTACGAAAAAGCTTATGCATTAGCTCTTTAAATGAACTAAATTCTTCTTGGTAAACTAATCCGACCCCATTTCTCTGACTATTATCTAAATAGTTTGAGAATTGATCTGCTGAATGAGAAAATACCTTTGCTCTGAATCTTCCTCTATCGTCTAGTTTAATTTCTACATCAAGATCACCTACTAATTCTCCAGACTCTTTTACAAATCGAGAGTTGCCAATATTTCCATTTACTATAACCCTATTATTAAAAAGTTGAGCAGAAATTGCCGCATCAAATAGATCTCTTCCATTTTGTCCTGGCTGATAATTAAAACTTAAGTCTAATGGGATATCTAATTGAGTAAATATTTTGTTAATTTGATTAGACAAAACCTCTGTTGCATTTGAGTATAGAATAGTAGAGTTATTGACAATGCTAGATTGAATATCTGGGATAAAACTTCCAGTTACAAGTAGAGACATAACTTGACGAACAACCTTATCTTCTGTATTAAGTGCAGCATTAACTCTAGATTGAGTAACAGGATCAATATCGGGAATATCAATTGAAAAGTTAAGTCTTGGGTTCATTAATTGTCCGCTCATAATTATTTTACAATCTACATTTCTTCTGCTAGAAACAGAACTGGTGTCTGCAATTAGAGTATTGATAGCAGCTTTAGTCCTGTATTTTGCTGTAAGATTTAGTGTTGTTTTGTCGATATTTCCATTGAATCCAATGTAGCCACCCTCTTCTATTGTAAAATCTCTTTCTAAAAACCCTTGTAATACAAACTTATACGATCCACTAACTATATTATAATCTCCTTGAATATTAAAAATGTCTTTTGAAGGGTTTATATCCAAAGTAACTAAACCGTTCCCATAACCTGTAATTATATCACCTACACTTTTATCAATCTCTATATGCATTGCTGCATCTTGAGTAATATTGGCTCTTAATTTAACTTCCAGTTCAGATTCTTTGTTATTGATTGAGTTAATATTATGTAGACTGTTTAAATTCAATTCATTCTCATTATTTTGCTTCTCTTTAAATGTTAGAAGATTTTTATTCGATATTTCTGTGCTACTACTTAATGGGATATGAATAGAGGTACTTTTATTTGGAGTGACAAAAATATCCATTAAAATTTTATTAATAGGTCCAGAGATAGCCATTCTTCCAGTCCCAAATGCTGTTCCATAAAAACTAGAGTTGTCTGATTCTGTAGTTTTTAATATCTCTAAATTGTTGTACATCAAATTTATATCCAATTTTATATCTTTGAAAAAATTGTGATTTATGCCCCCAGATACTCTTCCAATATTTCCGAACCTATCTTTAATTATACTATTATCAAAATTGATAGTATTTTCATTAATTGTAAGGGGCCCATTTAACTTATAAGCTACATTTGTAAAATCAACAACAAAACTTAAGTCAGTCATTTTGGAGTTATTTGAACGAATTTTGAGCTTTTCTAATGGACCATCAATTGAGATGTCACCACTGAGACTTCCTCCAGTTTTAGATACTATTCCTTCTAAAAATGGTTCAAAATAGGAGACAGACATATTATCTAGATTAGCAGAAAGATTTAGAGACCTTTCTTTAGGTATATAATATCCATTTACTATTAGTGGTAATCTAGCTTCTAAATGATTTATCAAACTTATATTAAAATAATTCTCTCTATTATTCCAGTTAGAATGAAACTCAATGTCACCCAAAGAGTGAGAGTTCATAAGAATTGAGTTTAAGTAAAGTGATAAGTCAAAGCTAGGATTATTATATAAATCAGATAAGAAAGATTTACCAGAAATAATACCAGATATGTTTAAAGGAGGTTCATTAATAAAGTAATTAATAGGGTTAATATCAATATTCTTTAGGTTAATAGCCAAAGTATCATAACGATTATTAGACACTATTCCATCAACTTTTAGATATTGATTTTCACGATAAATTGAAAAATCATGGAAAACTATTGTGCTATCTTGTTTAACAATTTTTGCTATATCAAAATTCCAATTTTCTCCATTTAAATATATTACTGATGGATTTATATTAATATCAATAATTGGTCTATTTGCAAACTCAACTTTAGTAAAGTTAATTAGAGAAGAGAAATTAAATTTATTTTTCACACTTCCTTTATTGGTGTATTCTGTGTCAATTTCAAGCGTGTTATTAGCAAGAGATAATATGAATTGTGTGCTATCTATATTTATCCCTGCTACGTGGAACTTGTCAGATATAAGAGATGCTGTAACTTTACTGTTATTGTTGTCAATTTTTAAAGAAGAGTTTTGTAAGTATGTATGATTATATGAAAGCTTATCAGTTATAAAAGAGATATTTAATATAGAAGAGTCTAGTGATGCATTAAATTTAGATTTATTGGAAATATCTAAGCCTGGTAAAATAATTTGTGCAAAAGGGGTAAACTCTTTAAAATTTATACTCAAATTATACTTTCCAGTATTAATCATATTATTATTGGATGTAAAGTAAGCGCTAAGGTGTTTGTTTAGAGTGACCTCTAGTACTTTGTCAATAAAATCTGTTATGAAACTATCTCCGTTAAAGCTTGCATCTGCAAAATTAGATTTTAGATCTATTAAGTACTTATCTTGAGAGCTTATAGATTTAATGTTTATATTTCCAACATTATATATTCCAGATCTATTTTTATATTCTAGATCACTTATTAAAATTGATCCATCTATATCACCCTTTGAGTCCTGAGTAAAGTTAGCGAGTGTTCTAGCTGAGACAGCAGTTAATGAATCTCTTTGGTCAAAATTAAGAGCACCTATATTTGCATAAATAATATCTGCATAAAAGTCATAGTAAGATTTTACACTCTGCTTTGAAGACATTCCCACAATTCCCTGAAAAAGAAGATTTAAATTAGGATCTCTGCATATAATTTTACCATCAAAAGTCTCATTAACATAACTACCAACCGATGTAATATTTTTATAAACATATTTGTTGAATTCAAACTCTTTTAAATATAGAGTATCTATATAGAATCTATTTCCACCATATTTTGAGTCTCTAAGATTGATTGTTAACCAGCTATTTAGTGTTAATTTCCCTAGTGTTTCGCTTTTTGATACTAGACCTAAATTAAAATTATCTGTTCTAATATTTCCTTTAATGTCAAAACCTTGATCGTTTTTTGAATTATTTCCTCTTAATAGAGCATCCATATATATATTACCTATACTGGAGTTTATTTGACCATTTGCAACAAAGTCAGTTAATAGACCAGCTAACCTTCCTTTGAATTGATATCTAACAAAAGGAGTAACAGACGATATCTCTTTTATTGGTGGATTACTATTAAGAGAGCCTATAACCTTAGCTAAATCTGTTGGAATTGTTTGACTTTCATAAATATCCACAAACGCCATTGTATATTCAGCTTCTGGCAATCCAGATATACTAGCTTTTAATTTTATATATGTTAATCCACTCTCGGACATTACAAATAAATCATCTGTTTTTATATTTGAAACAGAGCCACTAACATTCCCTTTTATAAAAAGAGTTAGATTATTTTTGCTTAAAGTTGGAGCAAATGGAGATATTGAGTTTAGATTTAATTTAGCATTGTCAAAATCTACATCAATTCTAACATTGCTTGTAAAGTCATTAAAATCGGAAAATGAGTTAAAAGTTAGATTTAGATGTTTAGCAATAAGATTGCTTTTGTTATCACAGAACTCAAAATTATTAATAGAAAGCTCTTTTTGTGACAGCACAAGATCACCTCTTAATCGATTTGATGTAAAACCACTTTTTTCAATAAATGAGATGTTATTTATTTTTGCTTTAAGTAAACTATCTGAGCTGTTGATCCCTTCTAAAGATAGATTAATATTACGTAAATTTAAGTTGCTAAAATTTATTTTAGAAGAGTCATTTGAAAAATTATGAGAGAACTTATTAACCAGTCTAAAATTAAAAGAGTTTAAAGAGAGCTTATTTAAAGTTAATTCTGGAAAAGTGAATGGAGAATCTGGATCATCCTCTTTATCTGAATCTCCAAATATTCTACTTAAATTAGATTTTTGTGGACTCTCTTGAATAATATTGAATTGTCCTGAGTTTAAGGATAATTTATTAACATTAATCTTTCCAGCTAAAATACTTTTAAGACTAAAATTGATGGAAAT
>LUYZ01000037.1 GCA_001603425.1 Bacteroidales bacterium Bact_08 | reverse complement strand
ATTCCATTTATAAAATAATCTGCAGAGTCTAGAGAGTCAATTAAATCTTTAATAATTTGAGCCTCCTCTGTTGTAAAATAGACCAACTCGCTTATTGACTTAAACATATCAGACTCTCTTGCTAACCAAACTTTGCCATTAACTTTTTTTACAATAAAACCTGCCGACTCAAAAGTGTCGATATATCTATATATTGAGCGCTCAGAGATATCAAGCATAGTCGCTAATTCAATTACCGAATATAATCTACTCTTATCTGACATTAACAACATTAATCTCAGTAATCTCTCAATTTTTGGCTGATCCATTGTTATAAGCGTTATTTAATTACCATTTGCTAATTTACTCATTTTTCAATTACTTTGTATAAATTAGTCACATGAATAGTATAGATATTAGTTATTTAAATCTTTTTGGAGTATCTGAAAAACAAATTAATAGCATTTTAAAAAGTGCCTTAAGCAAAGGAGGTGATTATGCCGATCTCTATTTTGAATCAAGCTCTTCTAATGAGATATCATTAAGAGATAAAATAGTATCTTCTGCTGGTTATCACGTAGATTATGGTATGGGTGTTAGGGTATTAAAAGGCGATCAAACAGGGTATGCATATACAGAAGAGACAACATTGGAAAATATGCAAAATGCTGCTTTGACTGCAAGTTCTATTGCCATAAATAGCAAAACTGTCATTGAACCTGTAAATATTAATAAAATACACAGTTTTAAAAAAAATAGTAGATACTCACAAATCGTAACTTGGGATTCAATTTCTGTTAATTATAAAAAAATTATACTCTCTAAAATAGACGAACAGATTTTTTTGGCAGATAGTAGAGTTGTAAAGGTTATTGCAAGGATCTCCGATTCAGAATCTAAGGTTCTTTTTGTGAATTCAGATGGTGTTTCATTTTCTGATTGTAGACCTATGTTTTCTATTGCAGTTTCTGTTATTATGAAAGATGGCTCTCGAACAGAAAATGCATCTGTTTCCAGAAGTTTTAGAGGAGGAGTAGAGCTTATAAGCGATAATCTTATAGATTCAATAATTAATGAGGTAATTACTAAATGCTCTTTTTTGTTTAAGGCTACACAACCGAAAGGTGGACAAATGAGTGTTGTTATGGGAAGTGGAAGTTCTGGAATATTGCTTCATGAGGCTATTGGGCATGCTTTTGAAGCTGATTTTAATAGAATTAATACTTCTATTTTCTCCGATAAATTGGGAAAAAAAATATGCCCAGATTATATTACAGTTGTGGATGACCCAACTATTCCATACAATCGTGGCTCACTTAATATTGATGATGAAGGAAATATTGCAAAGAAAACCTATATGGTCAAAGATGGTATATTAACATCGTATCTGCATGATAAAATTAGTTCCGATTTTTATAAAACAGAGCCTACGGGCAACGGAAGAAGAGAGTCATTTAGGCATATGCCATTACCCAGAATGACAACTACATATATGGAAGATAGCAATTGTAAAGAGGAGGATCTAATTAAAGAAGTAAAAAAAGGGGTTTATGTAGATAATTTCTCTAATGGACAAGTACAAATTGGTGTTGGAGATTTCACTTTTTATGTAAAATCGGGGTTTCTTATTGAGAACGGTAAATTGACTAAACCCATTAAGGATATAAATATTATAGGCAACGGCCCTCAAGCTCTTTCGGATATACTTGGGGTTGCTAATAATTTAAAAATAGATAATTCTACTTGGACATGTGGTAAAGAGCAATATTGCGCTGTCTCTTGTGGAATGCCGTCTATTTTGGTTAATAATTTAATTGTAGGAGGAGTTGAATAGTGATTAATAATAAAGACTTGGTTTTAAAATCATTGGATATAATATCTAGCAAAGGGTGCAAGAATGCACGTGTGACACTAAGTCAAGGTAAACAAACGCTCTTTTCTGTAAGAGACCTTAAACTAGACAGATTACAAAACTCAGAAAGCACATCACTATATATTCAATTATACAATAACGGTAAATATGGCGCTTTTTCTACTAATAAAACATCTCTAATAGATTTAGATAACTTTATTGATAAAGCATTAAGTATAACTAAATTAATCAACACAGATGAGTGCCGAGACCTCCCTCATATAGATAGTTACTATAAAGGTGACAAAACGTATGAAGACCTATGCCAGTATGATAACTCTATCGATTCTATTTCTAATGAAGAGAAAATAGAAAATGCGATAAATAGCTGTAGCGAAGTTGACCTATCTAACTCTATAATCACTTCAATTAATTGTGATTTTAGTGACTATAAAGAGTACTCATGCATTGCAGATACAAATGGTTTTATTGGAGAGAGTAAAATCTCTAACTTTTTTATAAACGGAGAATGCTCAATTAAGGGAGAAAATGATAGCAGGCCAGAAGGATGGTGGAGTGAGTCTTCTATTTTCTACACCGATTTAAAAAAAGAAGGAGTATGTACAAAAGCTTATGAAAGAGCTCTCTCAAGGCTTAATTCAAGGAAGGTTAAATCAAAAAAATACAATCTAATTATTGAGAATATTGTTGTCTCTAGGCTAATTGCCCCTATTTTATCGGCATTAAATGGAGGATCTATTCAACAGAATAACTCTTTTTTAATTGATTCATTGGGTAAAAAGATATTTTCAGATAAACTTAACATATTTGATAGTGCTCATCAAAAGAGAAGATCTGGATCTAGGTATTTTGATAGTGAAGGAGTTAAAACTACAGAAAGGTATATTATAGAAAATGGTATTGTAAACCTATTTTTTATTAACAGCTACTTTTCTAAAAAATTGAATATGCCCATTACAATAGAAAGCTCATCTGTTCCAACGTTAGAGTGGAAATCAGGCTTATCTTTGGACCTTCCAATATTAATTTCTCAGACAGATGAGGCTATTCTGGTTAATGGATTCAATGGTGGTAATGTCAATAGTACAACTGGAGATTTTTCGTTTGGTATAAACGGATTTTATGTTAGAAATGGGATAATCAAACACCCCATAAATGAAATGAATATTACCGGCAATATAATAGAGCTCTGGAGTAACTTAGAGATGGTCTGCTCAGATTTTAGAGAGTCTGGAAAGTGGATTTTACCATCAGTAATGTTTGGCGGTGTAAATTTTAACGGACTATAAAATAAATTTAAAATAAATGAAAAGACCATCCCTAGCACTATCATTAATCCCTATTCTAATATTGATTTTAATGATTTTTATTGCTGTCTATCTTTTTGGAGAAGATGTAACAGCTGGTCCATCTCAAATTGCTCTTTTAAGCGTAAGTGTAATAACCGTTATTATCTCTATGCTTAAGCTAAAATTGAGCTGGGAAGAGTTGGAAAAAGGTATTTTAGATCACCTATCAAAAACAGGATCTTCTATCTTTATTCTTCTTATGATTGGCGCATTAACAGGTGCTTGGATGATTAGTGGAATTGTACCCTCTATGATATATTATGGACTAAAAATAATCCACCCTAATATTTTTTTACTTATTGCTTTTATTTTATCTGGATTAGTTTCTGTAATGGCAGGGAGCTCCTGGACTACAATAGCTACTATTGGTGTTGCTATGCTAACTGCTGGCCAAATTGTGGGTTTCTCTGCACCATGGCTTGCAGGAGCAATTATTTCTGGTGCCTATTTTGGGGATAAAATATCACCTCTATCTGATACTACAAATTTATCGGCATCAGTTGCAGGGGTTAATCTATACGAACATGTTAAATACATGTTGATTACAACAATTCCCGGCTTTATACTTTCAGTAATTTTTTTCTCTATTGCAGGCTTTGTTATCCCTGTAGAAAACTCCCTAAATATTAATAACCAACTTGATGTTATTTCATCTACATTTAATATATCACCATTTCTATTTATTATCCCAGCAATAACAGTTTTTATGATTATTAAGAAAATACCCCCTTTTATTACACTGTTTGCTTCAGCTATTTTAGGGGTAGTTGCTGCTTCTATATTTCAGCCTCAAATTATTAATCAAATATGTGACCTAGATAAAAGTATTATAGAAAAAAGCATATATGCTTCATTCAAAATTCTATCTAGTAATGTAACTATTGAAACTGGAGATACAATGCTTAACTCACTAGTTTCTACAAATGGAATGCTTGGAATGCTAAATACAGTTTGGTTAATCTTATGTGTAGTAACATTTGGTGGAGTTATGGAGGCCTCTGGAATGATCAATACTATTACAGAAAGAATTGTAAGTTATATGAAAAGCACTGTTTCCCTAGTTAGCTCAACAGTTGGAACAACAATATTTTTTAATATGACTTTGTCTGACCAATATATGGCCATTCTTCTTCCAGGAAAGATGTTTGCTAATTCGTATAAAAAAATGGGTTTAGAGAATAGATTACTAAGTAGAACTCTTCAAGATTCTGCAACAGTAACCTCTGTTCTTGTCCCATGGAATACATGTGGCGTAGTTCAATCAAGCGTATTAAATGTTTCTACTTTGGCCTACGCTCCATATTGTTTTTTTAATATCATTACTCCAATTATAACTATAATTGTTGCATTTACGGGCTATAAAATTAAAAAATCTTTATATAATAAATAATTAGCACTATTTTTGCAAAGATTATACTATTTACAAAACATATTTATAATGAAAATCGATCAAAATTCAGTTGTATCTCTATCATATACTCTTACCGTTGAGGGTGATGTAATTGAGACAGTAAATGCAGATAACCCTTTGAAATTTATCTTTGGTACAGGATACTTACTTCCTAAATTTGAAGAGAATGTTCTTGGAAAAATAGTTGGAGACTCTTTTGACTTTAAACTCTCTGCATCTGAGGGTTATGGTGAGATAAATGAAGAGGCTATTGTTGAGCTACCTAAAGATATTTTTATGGTAGATGGCAAAATTGAAGATGGGTTACTATCTGTAGGTAATACCCTTCCAATGCAAGACTCTCAAGGAAATAGACTTCAAGGAACTATTGACCAGATAAATGAAGATACTGTTACTATGAACTTCAATCATCCCCTTGCTGGTTCTGAACTACATTTCAAAGGTGAGGTTGTAGAGGTTAGAATGGCTACCGAAATAGAGTTAACCGAAGGTCTATTTGGAGAGAAAAAATCATCATGCAGTAGTGATTCATGCTCTGGATGTTCTGGTGGATGTTAATTAATATTTTAAATTTAAAAAAGCAGATCTTGTGGATCTGCTTTTTTTTTATAAAAATGTGTGACTAAATAAAAAGAGGCCCCCTATTTAGAAGACCTCTCAATATTAACACAGATACTGATTTCTACAAATCTTTATTGAAATCTGTCTCTTTAGATGGTATCATCCATACCCAGTTATTACCCTCATTAGGCTGAATATTAACAGCAAGCACTGACACAAAATTACCTCCTTGATCAGTAGCTTTACGCTTAATAGGGTCGCCCCAACGTTTATGATCGAACCAGTCAAAACCCTCTCCCCATAACTCTATAGCTCTATAGAATTTAATCTGATCTAATAACTCTTGACCACTCTTAGTTGTTGCAAACTGTGGATCTCTACCAGAATCTTTAACTAGTTTAACTAAAGCCTGTCTTGCTCCTGGAGCATCATTCATAAAATACTTTGCTTCAGCTTCTATTAGATACATCTCAGATGAGCGGAAATGATTTAGATTTCCAACTCCTGGCATATCTTCTGCTTTAATCTTAAACTGCATAAATGCATAAACTCTTGCTCCTGAATTAATATCAGGATATAGTTGTCTTGCTCTATTTGTTAAAGGTGTTCCCGCAATACCTGTAGAAATTGTATAAGCGTAACCTGTAGGATCTAAAAAGAGATCTCTCCTTATGTCTGTTGCAGGAATTTTTTCATACAACTCTTTACTTATACATTTAGGATATGTTCTAACTGCAGACGCACTTGAGTTATAAGCGATATAAGCAAAATAAGAATAAAAATATAGTGTCTCATCACTTGCACCATAACTACTCCAAATCCACTCAGATGTTGGAGTATAGAAACCAGCTCTATATGCACTATTATTCATTAATGGATACCCTTCTCTTGCATTTGCTGCCATTGTAGCTGCTTTAGGATAGTCTTGACGAGTAACTGCGGCCCTTGCATAAACAGCATAAGCTACATTAATATCTGGATCATAATTATTCTTTCTTTGTCTTCCAGAAGCACTGTATAAAGAAATAGCTTCGTCCAAATCGTCATATACTTGTTTATAAACCTCAGCTAGAGTAGATAGAGGCATATCACCAGTAGAAACATCCGTTCTTAAAACTACTCCTTCTGAAGCTCCATTATTAGAGTCCATCCATCTTTTGCTATACAACTGAGTTAACATAAAGTAACTATAAGCTCTATAAGTTAAGGCTTGAGCTTTAATAAACTGTTTATCTGACTCAGGACCTCTAGCATCGTCAATATAAGTAATAATTGCATTTGCATTACCTATTAACATATAGTAGTAGTACCATGGATAATATAGATAGATACTATTAACATTCTCTCTAAAATTACCATTAATTACATTTGCCCAACCTGGAAGGTTAACGAAAAAGTGGTTACCTGGGTATTCGCCATAATACATTTTTATTGTACCCTCTCCATTAAAACCCTGAGAGCCTAAATATTGACGCGTCATCAATTTATTAAGACCATTTATTGCAAGATTTGCATTCTCTGTGGTCTCAAAAATAGTTGGTGTTGCCGTAGATGAGGTAGGAACTGTATCTAAATAATCTTTAGCACACGAAGCCATTACCAGACCAACAACCAACAGATATATAGTTTTTCTAATATTTAACATATTTAATTTTATTTTACTGTGTGGTTAATTATAATCTTACATTTACTCCTAGTGAAAATACCCTTGCAATAACAAATGCATTATTATTTATACCAGAATATGACTGCTGTGGATTCATACCCTTAAGAGAGGTAAAAGTTGCAAGGTTATCTACAGAGAGATTAACAGATAAAGCACTTAAATCGATCTTTTTTAAAGTATTCTTAGGGAATGTATAACTTAAGGATACATTCTTAATAACAAAGTAACTAGCATCTTGTAGGAATCTTGTAGAGCTAGCATCATTAAGATTAGAAAGATCATAATTAATTACTGGTATACCATTTGGATTTATTCTATTTGGTGAATCAATCTCCATTCCTGCTGGAATACCATTCCAGGCATTTAATAGATCTTTATGTAATGCACTAGGATTAGCAGATACTGCCATCAAACTTCTGTAAGAGTTATCTAAAGTTTTACCTCCTAATGAGTATGTACATAAAACATTTAAATCAAAATTCTTATACTTCAAAGATGTTGAAATACTTCCAAAAAGATCTGGTATAGCACTTCCTCCCCAATCTTTACCTGCATATGTAGTATGAGTAGTATAGTAGTTGTCTCCTATTTGAACTAAGTACTCAGCAGGGATTGCAGTCTTTCCATCCTCTGGATCTCCAGCAAAGAATCTATCGAAATCTGGTCTATATAGAGAGTTACCTGTCATCTGGTCTACACCTTCAAACTTAAACATCCAAAAATCGTAGATACCTCTTCCCTCTACATACCTTTTTGTTCCAGATAAAATACCACTTTCTCTATTCTCTTCTGGTAGTTTTATGATCTTATTCTTAAAATGAGTTAAATTTAAACCTACATTCCATTTTAGATCTCTGCTTCTAATTACATCTATATCAAATACAAACTCAATACCTTTATTAGAAACTGATCCAATATTTTTAGTTATTGTTGCCTCTGCACTACTAGTTGATGTAGCACCTGCAGACAATGGTAGATTAACGTCAAATAGTAGATCTTGAGATCTCTTGTCAAAATACTCAATTGTAAAGTTTGCTCTGTCATAAAGGGACCCCTCTAATGCAATACCAAATGAGCTTGAAGTCTCCCATTTAATATCCCTTGCCTCGTTTTGGCTCTTATATGCAGCTCCTAAATTTGCATTTTGTTGCATTTCATATAAAGCCATATAGCCATAATAACCAACTCCAGCATCGTTTCCAACCTCACCATATGATGCACGTAGTTTCAACACATTAATAGTATTTAAATAAGGCGCCATAAATGGCTCTTTACTTATTGTCCAGCTACCTCCTAGTGACCAGAAGTTACCCCATCTATTGTCTGGATGGAATCTAGACGAACCATCTCTACGGAATGAAGCCTCTCCAAAATATTTGTTATCGTAGTTATATCTAACTCTTGATAGGTAACTCTCCAAGTTATAGTTATCTTGATAACCATTTAATCTAGTAATCTCAGTGAAATTAATTAACTCTGTTCCTCCTTGGAAGGTCTCTGTTGTTTTATAACCATTATGGTAAGATCTATTCCAACTGTAATTCTCATGACCTAATAAGAAGTCTAAATTATGCATTCCAAACTCTTTATTATACATTAATTGCTGTTGGAAAGTATAGTTTTTATATCTATACCAAGTTCTGCTAGCACGGCCTTTATTACCCGCTCCGTCACCAATTGTAGCATTGTCGTATGATTGATTTTCGGTATTTCTTAAACTAACATCTGCTTTAACAATAAATTTAAAGTCCTTTAGAAAATCGATATCTACAAATGCCTGACTAGCTAAAGTATTTCTAAATGTTTTATCCATATTTAACTCACTCTCCCAAATAGCATGTCTATCTAAAAGTTGAGGACGTGAGTGCATAAAACCTCTATCATACTGCCTTTTGTCATCTTCGTCTAGAATAAAATCACCAGTTGCCATATCATGAAGGTAAACAGGATAGATAGGTGCTATATTTCTAGCAAAATAAAAAGGATTTTTAATTGTAGTATGACTATCTGCATCTCCAGTTGTGCTATTTGAAACTTGGTGAGAACCAGAAAGTGAGAATCCTGCTTTCATCCAAGATTTAGGAGTTACTGTAATATTAGTTCTACCAGTATATCTCTGAAAATCTGAAGATTTTACATATCCTTTCTCATCTAAGTACCCCAAAGAGAAGAAGTATGTACTTTTCTCCGAAGCAGCATCACCACTTACTACATAATCTTGTCTATAACCCAATCTCTCTATTGGCTTAAACCAATCTAAATCTGTGTAACCTGGCAAAATCTTAGCATCAGAAACCAATTTACCATTAGCATCAAATAGAGCATTATTTGGCTTGTTAAAGATATTGTACTTAAGGTAAGTATCAATTAAATTAGCTGACGCCTCTGCTCCTGCTAGTAAAGCATTAGGATACTTATCGGGTTGTGATAACATTAGTTGATTTCTCATACCTGTCCACATTACCTCCATAAACTCTTTTGCTTCTAGCTTATCATACTCGGCCATACCTCTATTGTAAACACCCTGACTGATATTAGCTCTAACCGATGTTTTCTCACTCTTTCCTCTTTTGGTAGCGATAAGAATAACACCATTAGATGCCCTATTTCCAAAAAGGGCTGCTGAAGCAGCATCTTTTAACACAGAAATACTCTCAATATCGTGAGGATTCATATCAGAAATATTACCTCCAAATGGAACACCATCAACCACAATTAGTGGACTGTTTGATCCATTTACAGAACTAAAACCTCTAATACGAATAGAAGCATCTGAGCCTGGTTCTCCATAGGTATTATTTACTTGAACTCCTGCTGCTTGACCCTCTAATACTCCAGAAACGCTGGATACTGGTCTTCTCTCAATAGCTTGAGTATTAACAGCTGCAATTGATCCTGTAATGGATTCTCTTTTTGCAGTTCCATAAGCGACCATAATAACCTCGCCCAAAGCTACTGCATCGTACTCCATCTGTACATTAATGACTGTTCTATTTTCTACTGGAACTTCTAAGGTCCTAAAACCCATGAATGTAAATACCAAAGTTCCATTGGCAGGTGCATTGATAACGTAGGTACCGTCATTCAAAGTTGTTGTTGATGTAGTTGTTCCTTTAACATGAACACTTACAAATGGCATAGTCTCTGCCACTCCCGCTTCTGTTACAGTTCCGCTCACTTTAATCGTCTGAGCATTAACTACCCCAGAGATAAAGAGAAACAGAGCTGCAATTACAAGACTGAATTTTCTCATGTAACAATTTTTAAGTTAATAAATAAGTGCACTTTTGTGTTTAATGTCGCAAATATAATCTGTTTTTCTTTAAATAAAATCTTTTTTATCCTTACACCTTTCAAATAAAAAAAAACAGAGGTCAAATTGTTTTAGTTTTGAATTATTTAGCCAAAATTCCTACACAATAATTATTTTTATTATTAATCGGAATAAATGCTCCTAACATATCAATAGATCCTTGGGTATTATTTTGAACCCAATCAATTATAAATGTCTTAGGAATTGTATTAGAAATTATAGTGTTATTCCATGAAGAAGTAGAATATGATTGATACTCTAACTCGCAAAAATAGTCTACAAATGATTTAAGATACTGCTCTTGAAGCCTTTCATTACTACTTCCTGTCTGCTCCCTCTCCAAGAAAGTAATTGATTTATCTTCATTTATAATATACTTATATCTCCACCGAGCTATAAAAACGCTACCAGAGCTATTATTATATCTTATACTCAATTGCATAACTGGCTGATAAGTAACAGGATGCATAATGAAGTCTATATATGCATATTGCATATGTCTTCTTCCATTTGTAAAAAGTTTTTGTCTAGATTCTAAGTAAATATTGTTAAAGAATGACTCTGACATAGATCCTTGCAAACGGCTATCATCTATTGTAAGTTGAGTATAATCTCTATTATAACCTAAATTAAGAGGGATTGACGGCTTTTTATTATCTTTTATATAATATTTATTAGATCCAATTTGAACAAAATAATCAGAACCATCAAAAACAAAACTATTAATCACTAAATTATTAATTTTTAGAGGATCTATAAGTAAAAGGTTGTTAGAAATATTATCGTGAGAGTAATCAGATAAATCTAAATAAGAGCCAACGCTAACGCTTTCAACTGCATCATTATTCATAAATGATACTTGACTGGATCTTCCTCCTAATTTTACATCGTATAGCTTATTATCAATATCTAATACAGGGAATTTTACATCGGCAAGATAGTTACCCAATTTTGTATGTACAGACTTTAATGCCCCTTGTTTTATTGAGATCTCCTCTTTCATAGTGGCTTTTGACATAAAAGCCTTAACTTTATTATATCTACCTGTTAGAAAAAACTTCCCATTTTTTAAACTATCTATAGTAAACTCAAAGTCAGAAGCTAGTCCAACCCCATTTACACCTCCATTAATGTCCCCATAGGATGAATTTGTTCCTTGAGGATCTGCCATTAAGTGCAAATAGTTATAAGTATCAAAAACTAAGACTGGAGTTTGTATAGCTCTTAATCTATATGTACTCTGAGATACTACCTTTGAAGTAACGGCCTTTGTATGCCATGTTGCATCCATATCACACAACATCTCTACACTATAACTATCGGTGAAAGCAATCCATAATCTATAAACACCTCCAACTTTTGTTTCTATAGTCATTATCCAACCATATGTACTCTCTTGTAACTCTTTCTGATATGTATCAAGTACTTCTGATAATCTTGTATCTGGATCTTGAGGAAATAGTTTCTCTTGATCTTTTACACAAGAGATAGAAAACAATAGAATGGTAAAAAGCGTAATTATATTTATTTTTTTCATAATATCAATTTTTTAAACTACTTATTTACAATCTCTTCTATATTATTTAGAGCATCTTGGACCAATGAAACAAGCCCCTTAACACCTGGTGATGGATCATACAAGTCAACATTCCAAACTTGTTTAAGATAGGCTATAAGTATTGCCTCCTTCTGCCTAAGAGCAGCACCAGGATCATACTTCATTCCTCCATTAAGCTCTGGGTCGTTATAGATTCTTGTAGCCTCCTGTACCCTATTATCAAACGCCTCCTTTCCATAAACAACAATGATTGAGAGCATCTCTACAAAATCTTCGTCTGGGCTAGCCGTTGCATATGAGCTAATAAAACCAAGCTTCATTGCATCCATATCAGATACATTATTCCAAGATGAGGTATAAGCTTGAGGTGTAATATACATATACTCTTCTGGATACATTACTGTCTGATGCATTGTATGTCCAAATTCGTGATGTACTGTCTTCATAATACGCCTAATAAGTGTTATATCATTTACAGAGAACCAATTTAATCTATACATTACAATTTTTCTTCCTCCTTCTGCCTCTCCTAATGTAATAGTACCGTTATTATACTGTGGACTACCAACAAGGATAAATTTTTTAGGACTCATTTTTTTAATAAAAGTAGATCCTGCAACTTGTTCGTATGGCTCAATCCAAGTTCCTTTTATTGTCTTCATAATTGGAATCACTAAACTCTCATAAACTGGTACTAAAGTTCTATTTAAGGCCAATTCAAATTGATCCCACTTATATTTAACCTCCATATTATATGGAACGACATAATTATCATATAACCAAACATCTGTCTGTGAATCTGTATAAGGTTCTCCTCCCAAATTGAGAAATTGCGTATTTGAGGGAATTTTATCCTCTTTTGTGCAAGAGGTAAATAACATTATTATTAATGACGTTAAAATAAATATCTTTTTCATAATATATTTTTTTACCACTCTTTACTTAATAGATTTGT
This sequence comes from Bacteroidales bacterium Bact_08, assembly GCA_001603425.1. Taxonomy (GTDB): domain Bacteria; phylum Bacteroidota; class Bacteroidia; order Bacteroidales; family UBA932; genus Bact-08. The sequence goes on along the minus strand of LUYZ01000037.1, from coordinate 5,127 downwards.
TCTTGGATTTAGCTCTATATCCGAAAGTGATGCCGATTCAGGTATCTGCAAAACCCACCTATCATCACCAGGGAAAAGAGTATTCTCTTCTCCAAAAAATGTTGTATGCTTTACTGGAATCTTATATCTTATTAGGTCCCAATATCTTAATCCTTCCCACATAAACTCGTTTCTTCTAAATTCCAATATTGCCGAAATCACTGCTTTCTTCTCATTACTCCATGAAGCAGAGCCATAGGCATTATACTTATTGAAATAATGTTCTTGATTATTAAGAATTGAATTATAGAATGATAACAATTTAGTTATAGTAATTATATTACTGGTTTCTGAATAATTCTTAATCCTTTGCCTAGCAAAAATATTTAGATCGGCAACTGCCTCATCAAGCCTATCTGTCATAGCGTAAGCCTCTGCTCTATTTAATAGTACCTCTTCATTTCTAAAATATGGGAAGATTGTATAAATAGTTCCTGTAGAAGCATTTATATCAGCCCTAACAAAAAGCTCCTCATATTTAGGAACATAGTAATTATCCCCACTCTTAAATACTCGATATGCCCAAGACCCTCCTGTTACATTAGAAGAAGAGACAGTTGCATCTGTATCCTCTTTCTTTGTAGCATATCTCCATGTATTAACATACCTTGACATTCTAGAACTCATCTCTGTTAATAATAGATTAGATGGATTTGATGCCATTGTATACTTTTTTCTTATCTCAACACTACCTGGTGATATTGCATATTCTGTTAACCATGGTTGAAAATTATTAGCAGCATATATATTAGCAGGATCATCAACAGCCACATTTCCATTAGCTAAAAATTTGGATGTATTTGGAATTACATTACTGCAAAAGTCAATTACCTTTTGCCACTCACCCTTATATAAATAGAATCTTGAGGCAAAAGCCCAAGCTGCTTTTTGATTAAAGTGATACTTTGGCACTTTATATTTTGAATCTCCTCCCAAATTAGATATACCATATAGCATATCCTCTTCAATTTTATCCCAACATTTTTGAACGGTCTCTCTTTTATACTTTTGAATAACAATCCTCTCAGGTTCTGTAACGTATGGTATCCCAGGAGATTGATTTGCTCCATTATACTCATAAAAGTTAGAGTATAGTGTTACAAGCAAAAAATGTGAAAATGCTCTAATTATGTGTGCCTCTGCAATAAATTGTTCTTTATTCTCTCCAGTTACATTGTTTGAAGCATAGATAGCATGATTAGCTTGAGCTATAGAGAAATAACACTTACTCCAGAAATAATCGGGCGTGTCTTGCGATACATCTTTAATGTCTCTCCAAAAAAAGGCATCACTATTAGAGCTATTTTCTCTAAAACCTGGACCCTTATCACTAACAAAATCAACTCTTGAATTTAACATTGCAGCATATGATGCCTGTGGATAGGATGATGCCAATAACTGAGAGATCTTTTCTACAGAATTAATTTCTGTTCTATTATCTGGAGTTTTATCTAAGAACTTTTCACATGAACCTAGTAATGACAATACTAGAACTCCATAAAATATATATATAATATCTATTTTTTTCATTTTACAAAATATTAAAACCCAATATTAAGAGCTACTGTAAATTGTTTTTGAAGAGGTTGTGCAACACCTCCTGAATTGAAGAATTCTGGATCTTGTCCATTTAGCTTGCTGTCTGAATATAATAGAAACAGATTAGATGCTGCAATAGTCATAGATAATCTACTAATTGCACTCTGCTTTTGTATTAAGTGCTTTGGTAAACTATAGGTTATTGATATCGTTTTTAATCTCACAAAATCTCCTTTTGCAACTCGTTCTGTAGAAAAATTATATGCATTATAAGGATATCTACCAGATAGCTCCGATGATGCTACATATGCATCAACAATTGAAGGAACATTGGTAATATTCTCATCTCCTTGCATTAACCATCTATTATAAAATGATTTTGGCATTGCATCCAGATCTGAATAAGTGGTTTTAAAAATTGGATTTAAGCGAATTTTATTCCCCCCTTGAAAAGTTAAAAAGAGATTTAAAGATAAATTTTTGTATTTAAAACTATTAGATAATCCTCCAACATGTACAGGTTCAGTAGGTCCCTCGTATTTAAGATATGCCAAATTTGTACTTTGTAAATACACCGAATTGGATTTTTGACCATTCTCATCAATAAAGAGAGGGATGCCAGTATCTGAATCAAGCCCTTCATAAACTATTGAGAATAGGGATCTAACTGGATAACCCTCTATATTTCCGCCAGAAGATGTGACCATATCAAAAATTCTTGGTTTATTTTTAGCATTAGTAATTTTTGTTTTATTATAGCCATATGTAAAATTACTCTTCCATTCAAAATCTCCAAATGATATTGGGATTAATCCTATAGCCAGATCAATACCATAAGAACTCATATCTGCATAGTTAGCCAATTTGTTAGTCTCGCCACCAATCCCAGAAGTTCTAATAATACTAATTAAATCAAAACTATTCCTTTTCCAATAATCTAAAATAAAATCAACTCTTCTATTAAATAGAGCGACATCTAATCCAATATTAAAGAGATAACCTTTTTCCCATGTTAGATCTGCATTTTCTAAACTAGACAACCTTATTATTGACTCAATTTCACTAGCGTATGGTCTATTGGAGCTGCCATTATAAAAAACTGCCGATGCATTAGCAGATGGTGGCATACTAGCTGTTAATCCATAGCTGCTTCTTAAAGATGCATAAGTTATATAATCCAAGCTCTTCATAAAATCTTCTTGAGATAAATTCCATTTTGAACTTATATTCCAAGTTGGCAACCACCTAGCAGATGCGTTTTTCCCAAGGCCATTTGATCCATCATACCTCATTGTTGCAGAAAATACATATCTCTTTTTATATGAATAATCTCCATTGATATAAAATGCTGCAAAACGGTCATAACTTCTACTCATTCCATAATAGTCAAAATTACTCTCAACCATCTGTTTTAAAATACGATAATCTATAAATGGAACACCTCCATGATCGTATTGATATCCGTAACCAGTCATAGAGAAACGCTGTCTATCGGCAAACTTCACTTGTTGACCAGCCAAAGCATTAAAGGAGTGGTCGCCTTTATCTAAATTAAATACAAAACTATTTCTAAAATCATAACTTTTTAATAGATCCTCTTGTCTATTATAAAAACCACCATAAGGTAAAACCACTACAGGTTCGGCATTTGGAAATTCAGGATCGCTATATAAAAATTTATTTCTAGATCTAATTGTAGAGTTCCCTGCCGCACGATAAGCCATTGCCATATTTGAGTTCTCTTTTATTTGATGCTCTCTATCTGACTTTACATACCTCATTGCTCCAGTAAAATCCCATCTTAAATTATTAGATATCTTATAACCAGCCTCTAACTGACCTTTAAGGTCTACAATACTCAAATGGATACTATTATTTTTGACTTCATTCAAAATATTAAATGGGGCAAAATTCCTAGTAAAATACTCTAGATTACCATCTTGATCATACGCAGTTAAGGCTCTACTAGTATTTAATGCATAGCTAAATGGGTTTATGTCAAAATCTCTATCATAACTCCCCTCAACTGTATTGCTTCTCCTAGATAAACTACCAGGAGCTTTTTGATCTCTTACCGAACCTACAATTTGAACAGAGAGATTTGTTTTGGATGATAATTTGTAATCGTTTCTTAAATTTGCAGTATATCTACTCACTCCATCAGCAACAGTCCATCCCTGATCATTTAAGAAACTTAAAGATGCATAAGATCTAGATTTCTCACTTCCTGCAGAAACACTTGCCGAGTGCTCTTGAACTATTGAATTTCTAAAAAGAATATCAAACCAATCAGTATTGGCATATGCATATCTCTCTAAAAAAGCCTTACGAGCTTGAGGAGAATTCTCCAATAAAAATTTCCCACTAGTTTGATCATAAGTATTTATTAAAGAGTACATTTTCCCATATATACCATAATTAGATCTGTTAATCAAATCTGTATTTAAATATCCTTTCCTCTCTAACTCTGCATAGACCGACATTTGATCGGCAGAGTTCATTATATCATAATTAGAATAATTTGGCTTTAATTGAAGAGAGTAATTGCCAGAATAGCTAATAATAGGCTTTCCCTCTTGTCCCCTTTTTGTGGTAACCACAATTACACCATTCATTGCTCTAGCACCATAAAGAGCTGTTGCCGATGCATCTTTTAATACATCAATACTCTCTATATCATTTGCATTAAGTCCAGCAACAGCTGAACCTAAAAGTGTTGAAGGGTCTCCACTTGTAAGCTGGTCGTTAGATATATTAATTATATCTTCATGAACTACGCCATCAATCACCCACAAAGGTTTATTCTCTCCATTAATAGAAGTTGCTCCTCTAACTCGTACTTTTGGAGCCGCACCAAACGTTCCAGAAACATTTTGTATTGTAACACCAGCAACCTGTCCTTCAATCATTCTACTTAAATCTGAGACACCCTTAATTTGCAAATTATCACTTTTTACTTTTACAGAAGATCCAGTAAAATTTGCTTTTGGTATATTTTGAAATCCAGTAATTACAACATTATCGAGCATTTGCGCATCCTCTTTTAACTCTATATTCAAATTTAAATTATCTCCATCTATTTTTATATCCTGTTTTATGAAACCAATAAAAGAGACAGAAATAATAGGATTAATTGAAGAGAATTTTGCAGAAAAATTACCTAATGCATCGGTAGTTGCAAGTAATATAGACTTTTCTTTCAAAATAATTGTAGAACCAGGGAGTGGTTCTCCAAAACTATCTACCACCCTACCTGCGATTGAATAATTTTTAGGAGATGTTTTTGCTAGGAGATCCCCTTTTCTTCTAATAATGTTTATTACTTTTCCGGTTTGATTAAAAGATAAGTCTGTGTCAATAAGAAGCGTTTTAATCAAAAGTTGGATATCAGGTGAGTTATAATCAATCTCATTGATTTTATACTCTGAGACATCCTCAGATATAAATCTCACCTCATATTTTGATGTTTTATTAATTTCCATCAAAACATTCTCTAAAGAGGCATTTTTCATCTTTATTTTTATGTTTTCATTACTTTGAGAATAACCT
>LUYZ01000036.1 GCA_001603425.1 Bacteroidales bacterium Bact_08 | reverse complement strand
TAAACTGCTGCAAAGTTATCTCTTTCTCTCAATTTTTTTATCTTTGTAGATTATTAATATTAGAGAAAATATAATCGGTAAATAATGGCTTTTTTAACAGGAGTACTAAAAAAATTCTTTGGTACAAAATCGGATAGAGATCTTAAAGAGATTCAACCTTTGGTTGAAAAGACTCTTATAGAGTACGAAAAGGTAGATAAATTGTCGCATGATCAACTGAGGGAAGAGAGCCTTAGACTCAGGGCTATTATTTATGATGCCATAAAAGAGGATGAGACAAAAAAACGAGAATTAAGATCTAAACTAGAAGATGTAAATATTGAAGTGTCTCAAAAAGAGCAGCTTGCTACGGAGGTTGATAAGCTAACAAAAAGAGTTGATGAGACTATAGAGAGAGTATTGTTAGAAATTTTGCCAACAGCATTTGCTGTTGTAAAATCTACAGCTCGGAGGTTTAAGGAGAATAGAGAGATTAGAGTATCGGCAAAAGAGTTTGATAGAGAGATTGCTGCCACACAAGATCATGTTACGATTGAGGGAGATACAGCTATATGGCAGAACAGTTGGATGGCTGGAGGAACCAAAATTGTGTGGGACATGGTACATTATGATGTTCAGCTTATTGGTGGTATTGCTCTTCATCAAGGAAAGATTGCAGAGATGGCAACAGGAGAGGGAAAGACATTGGTAGCAACACTTCCAGTATTTTTAAATGCGTTAGCAGGAAAAGGTGTACACGTTGTTACAGTTAATGATTATCTCTCTAGAAGGGACTCTGAGTGGATGGGACCAATTTATCAGTTTCATGGATTAAAAGTTGATTGTATAGATAAGCATCAGCCAAATTCTGAAAGTAGAAAGGCTGCATATAGAGCAGATATTACTTTTGGAACAAATAACGAGTTTGGTTTTGATTACCTTAGAGATAATATGGCAATCAATCCAGAGGATTTGGTTCAGAAGAAACACCACTATTCAATTGTGGATGAGGTTGACTCCGTATTGATTGATGATGCTAGAACTCCTTTGATTATATCTGGTCCTGTACCAAAAGGAGATGAACAGCAGTTTGCTGAATATAAGCCATTTGTAGAAAAGATTTATGCAGCTCAAAGAGCTTTGGTTACTCAACTTTTAAATGAGGCAAAGAAGAAAATAGAAGCTGGAGACGAAGAGGAGGGAGGAAAACTTCTTTTAAGAGCACATAAGGGATTGCCAAGATATAATCCTTTAATAAAATATTTGAGTGAGCCTGGCAAAAAGCAGATTCTCATAAAGACTGAGAATTTTCACATGCAGGATAATAATAAACAGATGCATCTTATAACAGATGATCTCTATTTTGTTATTGAGGAGAAGCAGCGCTCGGTTGAGTTAACAGATAAAGGACATGATCTTATATCAAAAAGTGTAAGTGATAATAAGTTTTTCATTTTACCAGATATTGGATCGGAAATCTCTGATATAGAGAAATCAGAAATATCTGCTCAAGAGAAGCTAAGTGCCAAAGATGCAATTTTGGCCGATTATGCAATTAAGAGTGAAAGAGTACACACTGTTAATCAACTATTAAAGGCATATACAATGTTCGAAAAGGATGTTGAGTATGTTGTGATGGATAATAAAATTAAGATTGTTGATGAGCAGACAGGTCGTATTTTGGAGGGCAGAAGATATTCAGATGGTCTTCATCAGGCAATTGAGGCTAAAGAGATGGTTAAGGTTGAGGCTGCTACTCAGACTTTTGCAACTATTACCTTGCAGAACTATTTTAGAATGTACCACAAGCTTGCTGGTATGACAGGTACAGCCGAGACGGAGGCTGGTGAGTTTTGGTCTATCTATAAATTGGATGTTGTTGTTATTCCAACAAATAGACCAATAACCAGACTAGATAATGACGATCTAATTTACAAAACAAAGAGAGAAAAGTATAATGCTGTAATTGATAAAGTTGCTGAGCTAACTAAGCAAGGACGTCCTGTTTTGGTTGGAACAACCTCTGTGGAGGTCTCTGAATTATTAAGCAGAATGCTAAAATTAAGAGGTTTAAAGCATAATGTATTAAATGCTAAGCAGCATGCAAAAGAGGCTGATATTGTTGCTGAGGCTGGTAGATCTGGAGCTGTCACTATTGCTACAAATATGGCGGGTCGTGGAACAGACATTAAGTTAGGAGAGGGAGTAAAGGAGGCTGGAGGTCTTGCTATCATTGGTACTGAACGTCATGACTCTAGGAGGGTTGACCGTCAGCTTAGAGGTAGAGCTGGTAGGCAAGGAGACCCTGGTTCTTCTACCTTCTTTGTCTCTTTGGAAGATGATTTAATGCGCCTTTTTGGTTCTGAGAGATTATCGGCAATTGTGGATAAGATGGGTATGAAGGAGGGAGAGGTTCTACAGCACTCTATGTTATCAAAGTCTATTGAGAGGGCTCAAAGAAAGGTAGAGGAGAATAACTTTGGTATTAGAAAGCGTCTTTTGGAGTATGACGATGTTATGAACTCTCAGAGGGAGGTTATATATACAAGAAGGCGTAATGCTCTTTATGGTGAGAGAATAGATGTAGATATAAAGAATATGATGACTGATTTTGCCGATAATCTGGTGGAGTCTATGCATGGTATTTCTGATTATGAGGAATTTAAATTAGAGGTTATAAAAAGTCTCTCTATAGATCCAGAAATTGATAGAGATAGTTATGAAAACTCAGATAAAGAGAGTCTAAAAAGCTCTTTATTGGAGCAGATTATGAATGTATATCAAAGAAGAGTTGAGACAATATCTCAACAAGCATGGCCTATTATAAAGCAGATATACGAAACTCAGAGTGCATCTTATGAAAATATTGCAATTCCAGTTGGTGATGGCTCCAAAATATTGCAGCTTGTTGTAAATCTTAAGAAGTGTTATGAGTCTAAAGGCAAAGAGCTAGGACGATCATTGAGTAAAAGTATTACTCTTATAATGATTGATGAGTTTTGGAAAGAGCATTTAAGAGAGATGGACGATCTTAAACAGTCTGTTCAAAATGCAACATATGAGCAAAAAGATCCTTTGCTTATCTATAAGTTTGAGAGTTTTAAGCTTTTCCAGACAATGTTAGATAAGGTAAATAGAGATGTTCTTGCTTTTTTACTTAAATCACATATTCCATTGAGAGAGAATACTGAGATTCCTCTTAGAAATGAGAATAAAAAGAAAACTGATTTGAGTAATCTACAAACTTCTAGAAATGATTTGGCTACATCTTCTGGTGAGCCAAAATCAAATGCTCCTGTTCATGTAGAAAAGAGAGTTGGCAGGAATGATCCATGTCCATGTGGAAGTGGTAAAAAGTATAAAAACTGTCATGGTGCCAATTAATTGTATTATTTAAAAATTTGAGTTATGTTAGATTTAATAGTAATAGGGTCTGGACCAGGTGGATATGTAGCAGCAATAAGAGCAACACAGTTGGGTTTAAAGTGTGCTGTTGTAGAGAAAGCAGAGTTAGGAGGTATCTGCCTCAATTGGGGATGTATTCCAACAAAAGCTCTTTTAAAGAGTGTTCAAGCAATGTATTATGCAAAGCACTCTCAAGATTATGGATTTACTGTAAATGGTGAAGTTACTCCAGATATAGCAAAAATTGTGGAAAGAAGTAGAGGAGTTTCTGCAGGTATGAGCAAAGGTATCGATTACCTTTTTAAGAAGAATGGTGTTGAGTTAATTAAAGGTAGTGCTAAAGTTAGATCTTCTAATGAGATTGAGGTTTTAACATCTGAAGGCGAAACTGTAATTTACCAGACAAAAAATATAATAATAGCTACTGGAGCAAGAGCAAATTCGCTCCCTTTTGCACCAATAGATGGTAAAAAGGTTATCTCTTATAGGCAGGCTATGGTTCCAGATTCAATTCCAGATTCAATTGCTGTGATTGGCTCGGGAGCAATAGGTAGTGAATTTGCATATTTCTATCGCTCTTTAGGAAGTCAGGTATATCTTATAGAGTATCTTAAAAATATTGTTCCACTTGAGGACGATGATTCATCTGCACAGTTGAGTAGATCATTTAGAAAGATGGGAATCAAAGTTATGACTGAGGCAATGGTTAAGAGTGTTGATAGCCAATCGGATAAAATTAAGGTAACCATTCAAACAAAAAAAGGAGAAGAGGTTATTGAGGTTGACAAGGTATTATCGGCAGTAGGTATTGTTTCAAATATTGAGAATATTGGATTAGAAGATGTTGGAGTTAAAACTGAGAGAGGTAAAATTGTAGTAGATAAAAACTTTAAAACATCTGTAGATGGTATTTACGCAATTGGAGATGTAATTGCAACTCCTGCTTTAGCTCATGTAGCCTCTGCAGAGGCAATAAATTGTGTAGAGGGTATTGCTAATTGTAATCCTCATCCTATTGACTATGATAATATTCCTGCTTGTACTTATACATCTCCTGAGATTGCATCTGTTGGGATAACTGAGAGAGTAGCAAAAGAGAGAGGTTTGGATTATAAAATTGGGAAATTCCCTTTTACAGCATCTGGAAAAGCCTCTGCATCTGGAGAGAGAGATGGTTTTGTTAAGTTAATAGTCGATTCCAAGTCAGATCTTATTTTGGGAGCTCATCTTGTTGGTGCTAATGTAACAGAGATGCTTTCTGGAATTGTTGTTGCTAGAAAATCTGGGGTTAAGGCAAAGGATTTTATTTCATCTATTCATCCACATCCTACTATGAGCGAAGCTATTATGGAGGCCGCAGCTATTGTTCATAATGAGGTTATACATTTGTAATATCTAAAGATTATGTCAAAAAATAGCGATAATACTACTCAGGTTAATGAGGTCAATAGAATCTCTGTAGGTAGTGAGTTTTATGGAGAGTTAAAATCTCTTTCAGATATAAGAATTGATGGAGTATTTGAAGGAAAAATCACTACTCAAGGTAAGTTGGTTATTGGAGAATCTGCTAAATTTACTGGAGAAGCTACCGCAAAAAGTTGTGATGTTTGGGGTGAATTGGATGGTAAGGTTTTAGTAAAGGAGTTATTTGGTTTGAGAAAAACTGGTCATATTAAGGGCAAGATTGCTTGTCAGAAGCTTTTTATTGAGGAGGGGGGTATTTTTAATGGTTCTTGTAAAATTATCACTGATCAGGAGTTTGAGGAGGCTTTAAATCAAATCAGTAATTAATATTGTTGCTTTGCTCACTTTAGTGTGTTGCTTAGCTCACTCTCAGAACTGCAACTTAAGTTTTTACCTATTTTATTGATAGTTTTTGAGGAAAAGGACGAGGACTGTTTGACGAACGACAGTGAGGAGTTCCGCAGTCCCCGAAAAAACAGAAAAGAAAATAGGTGCCTCTAAAAAAACTT
>LUYZ01000153.1 GCA_001603425.1 Bacteroidales bacterium Bact_08 | reverse complement strand
AAACGTGCCATTGTGAGAAATTTTAGAAAGGTTATGCCAAAAACTGATATCCTCTATGCTCATTTTTGGGGAAGTGGAGTGATAGCTGGAGAAATTGCAAACAGACATAATTTGCCCTTTGTTGTTGCTACTGGAGAAAGTAAAATCCGGGTAAATAATCATTTTAAAGCCTCATCCATACAAAAACGTTTAAAAAATTTAGTTGGTGTTATTAGTGTATCGACAAAAAACCTACAAGAGTCTGAAGAATTAAGATTAGTTAATGGGGTGCCTAGTATCATATTACCAAATGCGATAGATACAGAAAAATTTAAAAGACGCGATAGATCAGCTTTGAGAGAGAAATATATTTTTCCTCAAGATATATTTATCATTTCGTTTCTTGGTACATTCATTGAAAGAAAAGGCCCATTAAGATTGTTGGACGCTGTAGAAAAACTTGCTGATCCATCAATAAAGATTTTATTTATTGGTGCTGGACCTCAAGATCCGAATGGAGATGCCGCATTGTTTAAAGGGAGGCTTCCCCATGAACTTGTTCCAGAATATTTAAGTTGCTCTGATGTATTTGTATTGCCTACTTTGGCAGAAGGTTGCTCCAATGCAATAGTCGAGGCAATGGCTTGTGGTTTACCCATCATCTCTTCAAACTTACCTTTTAATACGGATATTTTAGATGAAAGCAATGCAATATTGATTGATCCTATGAATGTGGAAGAGATTGCTAAGGCCATCAGCCGGCTCAGGACACAACCTATTTTATTAGAAGAAATGGGTAACAATTCTTTTGTAAAATCATGTGATTTGTCAATTGAATCGAGAGCAAATAAGATACTAGGATTTATAAATGAAGCATGTGATTTCTTTTGAGATAATTTGTGCGAAAAGTTTGTCGATATTGATATTAGTACAATTTAATATTATTAATAAGTATGTCTTTATTCCAAATATTTCTCTTATTCTTGGGTTATTGCTTGGCATTTCAATTTTTTCTTTCTATTTACGTACAGGTAAAACTCTCAATTCATTATTTACCACCGAAATTTGGCTTTATATACTGTTTGGGTTGTTTGCTTTAGCTTCTGGATTCATAGTAGCAATCAATCAATCAGTATTGTTGAAATCTGTATTAACTTATTTTCAAACAGTAATTTTGATGATTTGCCTTCTTGCTATTATACGTTTTGATAGAAGTTTATTCTTTCTTGAGTTTGCAATAATTTTTACAGCCTTTTTAGTTGGACTAGTAGTGTTATCTGGAATTAATTCTATCTCAACTGCCTTAGCAGGTAGAGAAGATATGTTTAAAAATAGTATAACTAAGGTTAATCCGAATGGTGTTGGTTTATTACAAGCAGCAGCGTTTTTGTTCCAGATTATTTGGTTGAAACGATTGCATAATAATCGAAAACAATTTAGCGGTATCAGGTATTTGCGGCTATTACTAATTATCGTATTCTTGGCAGTTGTAACATTTTTAGTAATTTTAATCACAGGTTCTAGAAAATCTATGTTAGCTGCAATTCTTGCAATGGCCATGTCTTTTATTTTTTCAGCGAAGGGTTCTATGTTGAAAAAAAGTGTTGGAATCGTAATTGCTTTTTTTCTTTTTGTTTTAGTTTATTATTTAGGTACAATATTTCTCGAAGATGTTTATATTTTTAGAAGATTTGCAACTTTTTTTGATGAGACTTCAAATACAACAAGAGTTAACATGATTCGCGAAGGATATTTGTTATTAGCTTCATCACCTTTAACAGGTGTAGGGTTGGGTAATTACACCTATGCATCTTCTTTTGGCACATATTCGCATAATACAGTAGCTGAGGTGTTATCAACTACTGGATTGTTAGGTGCGAGCTTGTATCTATCAACCTATTTAATTATTTTCTACAAACTAGTTAAGTTGACCGGTGATAATAATTCAAGAGAGTTTGCTTTCAATGGAATTGTATTATTCGGAGTGCTGGTATTTCTTTCAGTAGGGGTGATTCATTTCTACGAAATTCTTTCTTCTTTACTATTTACGTATTTAATAGCGGGGTCGATACTTTATAAAGAAATAAGGACAGACAGATTTAGATGAGTACGATTATCAGTGCACTTAAACTATTACACAGGCCAAGTGCTTTCCTATCACGGTTAGGGCAACGCCATTTGTTAAACTGGATGCCAGATAAGTTATTTCTTAAGATTGCCTATAAGGGGCGTACAGGAAGAAAACTTGATTTGAAAAATCCACAGCGATATACAGAGAAACTTCAGTGGCTAAAACTGTATGATAGAAATCCACTATACACACAACTTGTGGATAAGTATGAAGTGCGTGACTACCTTAAAGACAAAATCGACGACAAGCATCTCGTTAAACTATATGGTGTTTATGATTCGTTTGATGAAATTGATTGGGGTGAATTACCTGATTCTTTCATCATGAAATGTACACATGGGTGTGGGTGTAATCATATTGTTAAAAATAAAACTGATGTTGATCAACAAGTCCTTCGTAAACAGTTTAATAAATGGATGAAAAAGAATCCTTATCCTGGAACACGAGAATGGCCTTATAAGAATGTCAAGCCTAGAATCATTATTGAACAATTATTGGATAATGATGGTGAACCCGTAGTAGATTATAAATTTTATTGTTTTAACGGCAAAGTATATTGTTGGAGAAGTCAATTTTTCTTAGATGGGAAGCGTTATCATATATATTTTGATTTAGATTTTAATAATCTAAATATTTATGATAGTCATTATCCACCACCAAAAGAAATCGCTATTGAGTTTCCGCAATATTTTCAAAAAATGATCGATCTAGCGAATATA
>LUYZ01000035.1 GCA_001603425.1 Bacteroidales bacterium Bact_08 | reverse complement strand
AAATAACATTCATAAAAGGTTTAAACTTAACCTTTCTGAAAAGAAAAAAAATATCGACTTCACCGCTTCACAAAACTATTTTTCAAAACTAAAATCACTTATTTCTGAAAAAGATAACCTTCAATACTTTTCTAATATCTTTCCCGATAAAGAATAATTTTTTATATTTGTTTACTATTTAACCCTACTATCCCAGGTGAGTTTCGGTGGCCAATGTAATAGTATAGCAAAGGTGGGCGACCTGTTACATCCGAAACCAGAGAAAAAGGCCCAAACAGGGAGGGATTACCACCAACCCTGTTGACTGCCAGGAACAGACTGGCATTTTTTTTTGCTTTTTTCTAAATATATTTTTATATTTGCAACACTCACAACTTTCATTTTGATTTGATTAAATATTGTGAATTGCTCAGATTGTAACGGAAAGGGGGCTTTTGCCCCCTTTCTTATTTACTTTTATTTCTCTATAAATTAACTATTTGCGAAACCTCTTCGGAACTTACATCATCGTTATCAACCACTATCACTTTTATCACCTTTACCCCTCCACTTGCAAATTTATATCGTGCTATGGGCGAGTAAGAATCAAACTTGTATCCATTCAGGTCATACTTGTAATACTTTATTCCTCCACCAAACTTTTTATCCCTATCATAACTATTTTCTGCACTTACCTCAATTTCTCTTTCCCCAACTACTATCACGCTTATTTTTGCTACTGGGGCCAAATTTTTTATTGCCATAAGTTCAATGCTTTTCGTTCCCTTTTTCCCATACTCATCTTTTGCCACTATTGTAAACCTTTTTAAGCCTTCGGTTGTAGTTCCTATTATGTATTTTTTTTCATTCGGTAATTCTGAATAGTAGAAAGAGTATTGGGTTTCAAGGGTTAATCCAACATTTGATTTAAACGCATCCCCATCCTCATCCGTTACGTAATACTCAATCTCTACACTTTTATTTACCTTAATTGTATCTCTTTGATTGTTTTCTTTCCATTCTCCGTAAACTTTTATTTTTACTTCTGGTGATTTATCAATGTTGAAATAATAATCCTTTACGTCGGTGCAACCCGATACCAACAAAACATTGATAATTATTACTAAAAGATAGATTTTACTTAGTTTCATAAACTTACATTTTACTGTTTTATCACTTTAATACTCATAACCTCTTTTCCGATCACCCTCACCAGGTAAATTCCTGGGGTTTCGCTGCTCATGTCAACTACATGTCTTTCACCCTGTGTATTCATTACTTTTACTACCTCACCCCTCATGTTATACACCTCTACCCTTTCGATTTTACCCGATGGAAACTCAACCACCAGCTCATTTGTTACGGGGTTCGGGTAAACCCTTAACCCGTTGCTTTCACTTTCGTTAATACCTGTTGTTCCTGCAGGTTTTACGAGTATATAATCCTTCTTTTCAGCCTCGCTTACACACCCATACTTCGATGTGGCCCTCAATTTCACTGTGTAGTACGTGTTGGAAAAGTTATATACCTTCTGGTAGTAATACTTTGGATCCTTGTCGCTGGACTCACCCCCATCGCCAAAATACCAAGCATAACTTTGAGCATCCGTACTCATGTTCGTAAACTGTACCGGCTCGTTTTGCCTTACCTCGTTCTTATCCGCCGTAAATTCTGATTTTACCCCATCCACCAGTAAGTCAACCTTTTTCCTTGTTGACACGCATCCGTTCTGATCGGTTGCGTCTATGTAAATGGTTCTATCGCTGCTTATTTCTCCCAATCCGTACGATGTTCCAAGCCCTACCTGTCCCATGCTCTCGTTATACCAACGGTACTGATACGAGTTCTGAACGTTTTGAACCAACAGGGTTACCGCCTCGTTTTTACAATACCTCTCCTTTACGTTCAGGTTTGGTTCAACCAGTGCAGAGCGTACCTCAATGGCAACCTTATTCGATTCCTTTGTTTCCCCATTGTTTTCCACCCTTCGCTTGAAGTATGTCGTTTGGGTTAGAGGCCCAGGCTGGTAATCCTTTCCGTCCGCGCCAGGTATCACCGTGTAGATATTATCATCCGTTGACTTTAACCATGAGTAGTTATAGGTACCCGTTCCGCCCGTGGCTTCCGTTCCTACCAGTTTACTCGGCTGATACCCATTGCATATTAACTGATTTTCTCCGATTGTTCCCGCACTCAGGGCGTTTAACACGGTTATTTCTACAACATTTGAATACTCTTCTCCACACTCGTTATCCTTAACCATACGCCTGTACTGTGTATTCTTTACTAACGTTCCAGGTTGATAGTATTCATTTGTCGCGTTTGCTATGTTGGACCATGTTTCCTTATTTTCGCTTACCTGCCATTGGTAGGTGAACATCCCGCTTCCCCCGTTTGCGCTTAACGTTGTCGTGAGTAACTGCGGTTGAGTTCCGTAGGGTATTGTTTGGTTATTTCCTATTGCCCCTGGATTCAACTTGTCGCGAACGTTTATCACCACGCTATTGCTGTTCACGCTTCCGCATCCGTAACTGTTAGCCGTTCTCCTGTACGTTTCCATTTTCTTCAACGCTTCAGGCTGATAGTTTTCGCT
>LUYZ01000152.1 GCA_001603425.1 Bacteroidales bacterium Bact_08 | reverse complement strand
AATAAGCGAGTTGGTCTATTTTACAACAGAGGAGGCTCAAATTATTAAAGATTTAATTGACTCTCTAGACTCTGCAGATTATTTTATAAATGGAATTAAAAATAAATTATACTCCATATATGACTTTAAAAAGATAGTAGATTTTAAGGTTGATAAAAAATACTCAAAAAAGGTAAAAACAATTATTGATTCTATTTCAAATAAAACGGTTGTTTGTTTTAAGAATTATAGATCTTCAAACAGTGGGGTTATTAAAGATAGATTAGTAGAGCCCATTGAGTTTACTCAAAATATGAAAGAGATTCTTTGTTATGAAGTTGAGACGGGTTTATGTAAGTTTTTTAAAGTTTCTAGAATTGAGGAGGTACAGCAATCTATAAATAGTTGGTCCTATGAACATTTGCATAAAAACATAGGAAGAGATCCATTTGGATTTGCTGGGATTGATAAACTACCAGTCTCTATTGAGTTATCTATGTTAGCTGCTAATTTATTAATAGAGGAGTTCCCTAATACTTTCGAAAAAGTTGAGAAGATTAGCTCTAATAGATATAGGTATTCTGATATTGTATATAATTACGAAGGAATATGTAGATTTGTTTTAGGCCTTTGTAATGAAGTGAAAATTATAGAGTCTAAAGAGTTTATCGATTTTGTAAACAAAAAGAGAGAACGTTCTTTAATCTAATTCTATTCTTTTACTAAAATAAAACTATTGATAATATCTCCTGTATATTCAGATCTATATTTGTACTTGAACTTGCCCTTTTTATTATGATTTATTGTGTCAATTAGCTCCCATCTATTGGTTGTTTCAGGAAAAACTTTATTATTTTCACCTGTATTCCATCTGTATAGTCTGTATCTCCCTTTTGATAGAGAATTAACAACAATATCTAATTTAGATCCAGAGTTTAAAGCAATGAAATAACTCTTACCATGATAAACTTTGGAAGGGTCATTCACAATTGATTTATAACCTTTAATATTTCTAAAATTATTATAGTTTAGTATTTTTCTTGAATCACCTCCAATGGATAGATAATCGCTGATTGCTAAAATAGAGGAGTTTGCTAATTCCTTTAGATTTTCTAAAGAGACCCATTCTCCATATTTGTCTTCATTGTAATAGGTGTAAGGAGTTTCAAATGTTATTGCCATAGTGGAATCAGCAAAATTGTCCCAAATCCATCCTTCTACATACTTAGAAGAGACATGAGAGAATCTTTGATCTTCTGGTCTATAATAAGGAGTGTGATTAATTGTTAAGGAAGATAAAAGCATTTGATCTTTAAGAAACATGTCATTTGTAGATTCTGCAGTGTGTATCCAATAAGTAATTGAATTTGCTATTTGAGAGTGCATATTCAATAAAAGATTCAAAGGTGATTTTTCTGTAAGTTGAATTAATTTAGCTCTTAGACTTTTTACCTCTGGCATTGTTAGAGTGTCTGGTCTATCCCAGTTAATCTCAATATTTACTCCTGTTGATGAAGATCTAGAATAACCACCTATAACTCCATCGGGATTAATAATTGGAATGATATAAAATACTGTATTTCTAAGTAGATCTTTGCTTAAAGGATTGTTAGATAGAAGATTATCTATCATAAATTCTAAGTGCCAACTAGATGGAGCTTCGCTAGGATGAGATCTCCCATGTATCCAAACTCGCTTTTTCTCAGAGTTATCTATAGAGTTATCAGTAATTGTTAAAAGATCGATAGGTATATTATTACTGCTAAATCCAATATGTTCATGAGTAACATTTTTATTAGTCTTCCAATCACTAATTTTATTTTGATGTCTACTATATGTATATGGCTTAAAATGTGAAATATATACAGTATCTTTTGAAAATATTGTTGTAATAGTATTCTTAATTCTATTTTCGGACAGGTCAAATCTATTAAAATTTATACCATCATACGAATAAAATGGTCTTATTGCCTCAGAATTATTAATATATAAAGTTATAAGTTTGTTTTTAACACCTTTTAATTTAAAATAGTACCATCTTGCACTTGGAGCAAGAGAAGTATCTACAGGGTTAAGTGGATCAAATCGTGAATTTATTAAAAGGGAATAGGAGATTAAAGAGTCTATGTTGTTTATTTTTATAATATTTGAGTCGATAATAGACATAGAACCTAAACTTCCAGATTCAAAATTTGTGGAGACTCTAACTTGAGCCAATAAAAAACTACTGCTTATTGTTATTTGCAGTAGTATAATAATTAGTATTTTCTTAAATAACATAATAATAAATTAAAGTTCGCTTGCTCTAACTTTTACAATTTTACCTTTATTAGAAATAGCCAATTCTAAATTATTCTTTTTTTTCTCCTGAATTAGGCGATGAAGGGCAAGATTCAAACCATTGAGAATATTATCTCTTAGTTCTTTAGTCTCTAATTCGCTCATAATTTGCAATTTTATTGTAGGTAGGTTTGTTATATATTTTAGTTTCGCAGTTTCTACCTCCCTCTGCTATAAGTTCTTGAGGGATCGACGAGTTGTTTATAATCATCCAATATTCACATAGCGGAATATAAAGCGAAAATAATAGTTTTAATCCAATTTCGTATCGTCTTCTTATTGTTTTTTCTTCAATATTGTGTCCTCCTGAAGCAACTCTCATTTTAACTCGTTCAACGGCAAGACTTGGCATATTTAAGAAAAAAAAGACCAACGTAACTTTATATCCATTTTGCTGTGCTATTTTTATAACATTGGCGTGTGTCTTTGTTGCTAACGTAGTTTCAAGGGCAAAATCTGTGCCATTAGCGATTAGTCTTTTGATTCTTTCAAGCATAATTTTTCCAGCCTGTATGGAAACTGCTTCCGGCTTAAATGGAGATATTCCTCGCGCTATTTCATCGGCATTTACAAATTCTGTACAAGATAACATTTCAGGAAGAATGGTATATGATGCTGTTGTTTTACCAGCTCCATTACACCCAGATATAATATATAGATTTGCCATTTTTACAGATTGAGAAACTCTTTCTCAAAGTTAATATTTTTTTTGCCAATATGAGCAGCATAAGCAAATAAAGCAAAATCTCCTAGTAGGGGATCATTCGGGAAAATTGATTTAAGAAAATTTGTAATCTCTATTGCTGTTATTAAATTAACGGACTTTCTGGAGGTGATCTTTAATTCTATTGAAGATCTATGAACATGAATATCTAGTGGTATTATTAAGTCTGCAGGTTTAATGTTTTTCCAAATACCATAATCTATAATATTGTCATTTCTAACCATCCATCTTCTAAACATATGAATTTTCTTATTAGAAGCATTTAGGTCTCTTTTAGACCCAATAATTTTCTCTCTAATGTCATCTACTGATAACTTTTCTAAAGAGTTATTATTATGATAATACTCTTTTAGGTTATAGCATATTTTTGCGATATCACTCCATTTAATGGTTCTATGAATACTAACGTCATCTTGTCTATATAATCCTCTTCTTATATAATCATATGGCTTCCAATCCATATGATTTAAAAGACGAGTACAATCCCTTACTATAAGATCTCTTTTCCCCCATGCTAAATGAGAGCATAGAAGAGAGGCTATCTCTATGTCTTGTAGAGTAGCCTCATTTTTAGAATATTTTTT
>LUYZ01000151.1 GCA_001603425.1 Bacteroidales bacterium Bact_08 | reverse complement strand
TGCTCTAACAGATATACTTGCCGTTTTAGAGGATGACTCTTTACTTAGAGAGTATCATATACCTAGGGGAAGTATGCAGCATGTAGATATGGAGACGGGAGATAAAATATGGCAAAATTTAAAAAAAATGGATTTGCAATATGTGGCAGGAGGTTCTGCTGCAAATACAATTACAGCGACTGCTGTTTTGGGTATGCCATCTACATTTATCGGTAAAATAGGAGAAGATGAATTAGGAGCTCTTTTTAAATCGGACCTTTCAAGAAATGGAATTAAATCCACTCTTTTTAAAGGTAGAGCTGCCTCTGGAAGAGCAATGGTATTTATAACTGCACCCAATGCAGAGAGAACCTTTGCTGTATATTTGGGAGCCGCAATTGAGATGGGGCCAGATGAGTTAACCATTGAGATGTTTAAGGGGCATGACTATTTTCATATAGAGGGATATTTGGTGCAAAATCAGAAACTAGTTAGAAGAGCAGTTGAGTTGGCAAAGGAGGCGGGCTTGATTATTTCAATAGATATGGCTAGTTATAATGTTGTGCAGAGCAATTTTGCATTTTTACACGATATAGTGAAAAATTATGTTAATATAGTTTTTGCTAATGAAACAGAAGCTCAGGTCTTTACCAATAAAAATCCAAGAGAGGCACTGGACGATATGGCAAAAATGTGTGATATTGCTGTGGTAAAGATTGGCAAAGATGGCTCAATGGTAAAAAGTGGTGATGAGTATCACTATTTAGAAGCATGGCCTGCCGATACCAGAGATGCCACAGGTGCTGGAGATAATTATGCAGCAGGGTTTCTTTTTGCTCACTCTCATGGTCTATCACTTAGAGATTGTGGCGAAGTTGGCTCTATTGTAGCAGCTAAGGTTGTTGAGGTTATTGGCCCTAAAATAGACATTCCAAGATGGAAGTTGGCCAAGCAGCAAATTAGAGATTTAACAGGCCTTTTGAAATAGAACATTTTACACTATAATTGGATGAAAACAATAATTAGATTTATCTTAACTATCTCAATTGCAGTATTATTGCTCTCTTGTGGCTCAAATAGAATAAAACTCAATCCGCAGGAATTTGCAATTATTGATATTACTAATTCAGACTATATAATAGAGAGAGTTCACCTAGATTTTGGAGATATATTAGTTAAAAGAGCAGAAGAATTTGTTCTTTTCCAGGACTATTTTGTTGTGAAGGCCGATGGTCAAAGGTATCTCTTTAATAGAGCTGGTGTTATTGATACAACACTCTCTATTAATTCAATAATGGAGAGGCATGAGCAATTATATAAAAATGATCTTTTTGTCTCTAGTCCAACATGCGATACAATACGTTC
>LUYZ01000150.1 GCA_001603425.1 Bacteroidales bacterium Bact_08 | reverse complement strand
CGGGCACGTGGTTTTCAAGGTGCGGGCTACCACTTTTACATCCGCAAAGACGGTCGCATTGTGAACACGCGTGCGGTGGAGCTTCCCGGAGCACATGCCCGAGGGTACAACACGGCCAGCATTGGTGTTTGCTACGAAGGCGGACTGGATGCCCAGGGTCGTGCCAAAGACACGCGCACCGCTGCTCAGAAGGAGTCGCTTACGGCTCTGCTGCACGAGTTGCAGCGTGATTATCCGGGTAGTGTGGTGTGTGGTCATCGGGACTTGAGTCCGGACCTGAACGGTAACGGCCGCATTGATCCGCACGAGCGATTGAAAGAATGTCCTAGTTATTCAATAAAAGAGGAAGGCTATTAGCCTTCCTCTTTTAGCATTGCAGTAATATAATTAATGCCCGTGTTCTGTATGAATAAACTTTTTGTTTACCCCTTTTAGCTTGAAGAGATTTAGAAACATCATCCAAGCTAAAACCGGGATTTGTAGAACCGCTTTAAATAATTTACGGTTGTAAAGCCTACCGGGAATAACTAAACATAGCGTGAACAACAACCACAAAGACAGATACCACCACTTCAGGCAAGATGCGGGACTGATAACGGTGGCTGAAAGTGTAATTACACCTATTAGGAAAATTAAAATAATTCTCGGTAACATCATCCATTGAATTACTTTGTTGCAATAATCGAAGTTACCGGTAAAGAATGCCTTTGGGAAATGGGGTAGGGCATTTAGTAGCGAACCAACCTGTGATGCAAACCACCTTCTGCGCTGATTCTGAATGCCTTCTTTCTTTTGCACTTTCTCGTCAAGCACATATAAATCTTCCAGGTATTCAATATAAATACGATCTTTCAGCAGTAACATTTCCAACTCTTTATCTTCACCTGCTGTT
>LUYZ01000149.1 GCA_001603425.1 Bacteroidales bacterium Bact_08 | reverse complement strand
GTTTTAAGTTTCATGGTTAGTTCTATTATTTAATCATTAGTTGTTCATTTTTAATATAATACTTGAAATTATATAGTGTATTTAATTGATTTATAATTGTTAAAAGAGAATTATCCTTAGATATTTTTCCATTAAATCTTAGATTATCGTAATTGTCTGTTAAAAGATTAATTTTTATATTATACCATCTTTCTAACTCCTTGATCACCTCTCTAATACTACTTTGACTAAAGAAGAAATACCCATCTTTCAAAGCTTGATACTTATAAGATTCAAATATTTCATATCGATACACCCCTTTATGTTGAGAATAAGAAACTTGATAATTTGGATTTATAACTTTAGATACCAGCGAGTCTTTAGATAAAAACTCTACACTTCCAGAAATAAGAGATACTTTAGAAATTATCTCATCTGAATACGATGTTACAACAAACTCTGTCCCCAATACTTTTGTAGAAAACTCCTCACATACTACTATAAAAGGAGAACTTTCATTATGTTTTATATTAAATATTGCCTCCCCAGATAGAAAAACTAATCTTTGTTCTAGAGAAAATCTATCTGGGAATGAGATTGAAGATTTAGAGTTTAGAAGAACAGAAGATCCATCTGGTAAAACAACCTCATAATCTCCCCCACTATCTGTAGAAATAATATTAAGATTATCATTAACCTTTGAATGATTAGCTAAGCTGGTATCGGATTGAATAATTGCACTGCTACCCTTGTCATTAACTTTAATATTACCACTTTTTATATCTTTACTAGAACCAAGCTCAACAGACTCACCTGTTGCTAATGTAAGCAAAGCTCTCCTCTCTACTCTATTTACTACAATTTCATCTAAATATAAATCAGCAACCTTTCTAGTTTGATTTACTTGATAAGTATAGAAATAAAAAGAAAATAGGGTGACAAAAAGGGCTATACTAGCAACATTAAAAGCCATAATACCGTTTAAAACTAACTGTTTTTTCCCAGTATAAAACCAACCCAATTTTTCATATAGCAGTATACGCCCTCTCTCTACAACCCTACTACCTAAAAATTTAAACTTAAACACATCACGTTCAACACAAAAATTTCTAATTTCTATATATATTTTTCTATTTTCATCCGATAAATTAATCCATTTATAAAGAGCAATAATCTCCTCATCAGAAGCCTTTCCTCTACAATATTTAAAAATCAAACTTTTCATATAAATCTTTCTCTATAATATATACGTTTTAACAAAAAAAAACCCTACACCTAAAGATGGAGTAGAGATATAAATAACGACACAAAAAAAATACTACCTTAAAAAGATTATCATAATTTTGAAATGTTTCTTAAATACTTTAATTGTTAATGACAATCTTTTTTCAATGGTTTTGGGAGATAAATTTAGCAATTTTGCAATTTCTGAATTAGTTAAATTATTAAACCTACTTAAGATAAATATTTTTCTATCACCAATGGGCAAGGACATAAGTATGGTTTTTATCTGAGATTTAACTCTGTAGTAATTAAATCTATTTTCATCTAGTTCGTCTAAAGCAATAGTACTGAGTTGGGAATTTATAAATAGAATCTCATCCCTTACTCCACTACTATGTCTATTTACTACGCTCTTATGTCTCAAAAAATCTAACGTCGCATTTTTAGCTATTTTAAATAATAATGGAGCTATTTGAGAATCGGCCTTAAGATCGCCTCTTTTTTCCCAAAAAATCACAAAAGAATTTTGAGCAATATCCTCTGCATCGCCAATATTATTGATATAGGAATTAATAAAAGAGACAAGTCTTAAGTAATATTTTTCAAAAACTTTATCA
>LUYZ01000034.1 GCA_001603425.1 Bacteroidales bacterium Bact_08 | reverse complement strand
GGAATTATATAAATCCTTAGATATATGCAAGCAATAACAAAAACCGAATTCTTCTTCCCAAATCAAACCAACAAATATGTTGGAAAAGTTAGAGATGTCTACACCATTGGTCAAGATTATCTTGTTATGATAGTATCTGACAGAATATCTGCCTTTGATGTTGTACTACCCAAAGGAATCCCTTATAAAGGACAGGTTCTAAATCAAATTGCTGCTTCTTTTTTAGATCAAACTCAAGATATTGTACCAAATTGGAAGATTGCCTCTCCAGATCCAATGGTAACAATTGGGCATAAATGCGATCCATTACCAGTAGAGATGATAGTAAGAGGATATCTTACTGGAAGTTCGTGGAGAACCTACTCATCTGGTTGCAGAACAATTTGCGGAGTAGAGATTCCAGAGGGAATGAAAGAGCATCAAAAATTTCCTCATCCTATTCTTACACCAACCACTAAGGCAGAGCAAGGAGAGCACGATATGGATATCTCTAGAGAAGAGATTATTTCACAAGGTCTTGTTTCAGAAGAGGATTACATCAAACTAGAAGAGTACTCATTAAAATTATTCGAAAGAGGTTCACAAATTGCGGCCGAAAGAGGGCTAATTTTAGTAGATACCAAATATGAATTCGGAAAAAAGGGAGATCAAATATATCTTATAGACGAAATTCATACTCCAGACTCGTCTAGATATTTTTATTCTCAAAACTACCAGGAGTTTTTCCAAAAAGGGCTACCTCAAAGACAACTTTCTAAAGAGTTTGTAAGAGAATGGCTTATGGAAAATGGCTTCCAAGGAAAGGATGGACAGAGGGTTCCCGAAATGACTCCAGAAATAGTTGAGTCTATCTCAAACAGATACATTGAGTTATACGAACACATTACTGGTAAGAGTTTTGTTAAATCGGACTATACCAACGATGTTTACGAAAGAATAGATACTAACGTTAGAAATATGCTAGCACGCCTATGAGAAAAATAAAAATAGTACTACTTTTTGCATTTATATTGTCTATGCAGGGTTGCCTTGCGCAATATACTCCTGTAAACGTTAATATTTCACAAGAGATTGTAAATGTTGAGGGAGTACATTTTTATAGGCATAGAGTAGAGAAGAGACAAACTCTCTTCTCTATATCTAAAGCTTACGGCGTTGATACACAAACCATAATTAATGACAATCCTAATCTCTCAGAAGGATTAAAAGAGGGAAGCTATATTATCATTAGAAAAAATACCCAACTTGAAAAAGAGGGATCAACCCCAAGCTTTAGAGTTCAAATAGAGCACCGAGTAAAGTGGCATGAATCTTTAGCAGATATTGCAAAAAAATACGATGTGTTAGAAGAGGAGATAATGGTAGCTAATAATCTATCTTCAAAAAAAGTTACAAGCAGACAAATCTTGAAAATCCCTGTAAAAGGAGATATTGATCTTTCTAAATATCAAAAAACAGAGGTTATTACTTCAGAAATCGATCGCACTACAGAAGAGATTTCTAATATTGAACATAAGGAGACCAAAGATAATAATCAAAGAAGAGAGAGTATCTCTTTTGGTAAAAAAAGCACTTTTAATGCCGCTCTTCTTCTGCCACTTGGAGGTTCGCAAGACTCGTTAATTGTATCTGAAAACATAGCTAATTTCTTTGATTTTTATCAAGGATTTTTACTTGGTTTAAATGAGGTTAAAAATAGTTATCCAGGTATTGAGTTAAATATAGATATTATTGATACAGACCTATATAGTGGAAGTAATCAATTGGCTAATAGCATAAATTTTAATAATAAGGATATCATTATTGGCCCTATATATTACTACCAAATAGAACCAATCGTTCAGAGAGCAAAGCAAAATAATATACCTGTTATATCGCCAATTGACCCCAATGCGCTTGTTTTTGCCGATTACTACTCAAACTTTTACAACTCCACTTCTCCAGGATATTATCAACAAGAGAGACTAATTTCTATTATTCCAAAGTCTGACCCTGTACTAGTAGTTTACGAAACAGGAACTCAAAATAGTACTTTAGTGTCAACTACAAAAGAGTTGCTGTCTCAACGAGGAATAGTTTTTAAAGAGTTGTCATACGATATTTTAAGTGGGAGAACTATATTACCTCAATTTACTCAAAGCATGATGCCTCAGGGTAAAAATAGGGTAATTGTAGCATCAGACTCAGAAGCATT
The DNA here is from genome assembly GCA_001603425.1 of Bacteroidales bacterium Bact_08. Lineage (GTDB taxonomy): Bacteria > Bacteroidota > Bacteroidia > Bacteroidales > UBA932 > Bact-08. Next base: position 23,535 of record LUYZ01000034.1, on the reverse strand, counting down.
TGTCTCTGATGTATTAAGAAATTTAAATTTACTCTACACAAGAAATGGCATAGATATGCAATTGTATGGTACTCATAGATGGCGTTTTTTTGAAACTGTAGATATTAATCTTTATCACACTCTAAATCTTACAATCGCTTTGCAATATTTTATTGATTATACCGATTTTAATGTAAAAAGATTTATTCAAAACTACAGAAACATATATAACACAGAGCCATCACCATTCTCCTTCCAGGCATACGATATAGCAAACTACTTTATTTCTGCACTAATCAACTCCAACGATCTCTCATTTTTTAAAGGTAGAGGAGTAAGACATCTGCAATCTGATTATAATTTTATTAGAAAAGAGATGGGTGGATATGTTAATAAGGGAGTGAGAGTGATAACTTATAGACCAGATTTTTCTATTGAATTATTACCAATACTCTAAAAATCTGATCTATATAAGTACCTGAAAATAAAAGCTATCTAAATTGGTGTACATACATTTTTTAGCCAAAGCATTAAGCTCTCTTCTAAATTAGGAGAGAGTTTATTGTATACCTCAAGATTGTAATTATTTAACCACTGCTTTTCTGAATCTGTTAATAACTCGACCTTTAAAGCCTCTATACTAATAGGAACAAGAGTTAGTGTTTTAAATGAGTAGAATTGGCCATGGTCAGTTGTACTATGCTGCTGACACATAATCAGATTCTCTATTCTAATACCATATTTACCCTGCTCATATACTGCTGGTTCATTTGACATTACCATTCCAGGCTCTAAGGATACTGGATTCTCCTCTACCCTAATACTTTGAGGACCTTCATGAACGCATAAATAGTGACCAATACCATGTCCAGTCCCATGTAGATATCTCTTACCAATTGAATATAAAGGAGCACGTGCTAAAATATCTAATGACGCCCCTCTTGTTCCCTTAGGAAAGGTTGCCATCGAGAGAGAGATCATACCTTTTAAAACCATTGTATAGTCTATTTTCTCTTGCTCACCTATGTGCCCCATAACAATAGTTCTTGTAGTATCAGTTGTACCCGAAATATAGTGAGCACCTGTATCAATTAACAAAAGACCTTTATTTAAAATCTGTGTCCCTTTTTCTATAATTGAATAGTGAGGTAAGGCTCCATTAGCTCCATATGCAACAATAGGAGCAAAACTTTCACCTCTATATTCGCCTGCTTCGCTTCTAAAGTGAACAAACATATCAGCTATATCTCTTTCAAAAAGAGGTTCAACCTGATTTATTCTCCAAGTATCTAATCTATGAAGAACTTTAACCCATGCTAATCCATCTACTATAGATGAATTGACAAAACCACTCTGCTCTACGTGATTTTTAGAGGCTTTTGTTAGAGCGACAACACCTCCTGGCATAGGATCGTTAATAAAATTGTCTAAAGATGACGCTATATCATATATAGATTTAGGTAATTTGGCAACGCTACCTACTCTTACTATATCACTATTTAACTCAAAAATAAATGACCTAAATGCATAATAATCTCTTATCTCTATATTTAAACTCTCTAAATGAGATTTCTGATCACTATCAAAGGCTTGCAAATTAGCAAAAAGATATATTCTCTCATGATTGAATGCAGCATAACATTGAGGTAATGGATTAAAGGGGATATCTGACCCTCTTATATTACATAACCAACAGATATCATCACAGCTAGACAATAGATAGATGTATTCACAACCATTTTTAAGAGTTGGAATATTGGATAAGAGTTTTGAATTAATCAGCTTTAGTTTATCAATAGAATTTAAACCGTTATACTCATGTTGTAGTAAATAAATTTTATTAAAATTCAAAGAGGGTCTGTTAAGCCATATTCTATTAACAGGGATTTCCCAATCTTGAACAGTAAAGCTATTGAGGTTCAACGTGAGAGTTTGGATATATAAATTAGAAAACAGATTGAAATCTAAGCCAACTTTCCCTTTATCATACTGGCTGCATATCCACTCCTCTATAGTAGGTGTACCAACAACACCCATTTTCATTAAAAGGATACTGCTCTCTTTAAGTTGCTCATCGGCCTGAATAAAATATCTAGAATCTGTCCATAAAGCGGCCGATTTACTAGTAATTACTAATGTTGCTGCCGACCCAGTAAAACCAGATAACCACTCCCTTATTTTATAATATTCTTGAATGTACTCTCCAAAATGGGGGTCTGTGGATGGTATAATTGTAATATCTATACCACTTTCTGACATTATACTCCTGAATTGGTTTATTTTATCTATTGCTAATATCATTATTTATAAAAATTAGTGTTGAGACATAAATATTTATCTTACGCAATTTACAATAATTATGTATATTTTTGTAAAAACGATTTCTAAAAACAAACTATTATGGAAAAAAGTATTAAAGGAACTAGAACAGAACAGAATTTATTAAAAGCTTTTGCTGGAGAGTCTCAAGCAAGAAGTAGATATGTCTATTTTGCTTCTGTAGCTAAAAAAGAGGGTTATCAACAGATTGCTGCTATTTTTGAAGAGACAGCAGAACAAGAGAAAGAGCATGCTAAAAGATTCTTTAAGTTCTTAGAAGGTGGTATGGTTGAAATTACTGCTTGTTATCCAGCAGGAATTATTGGAACAACTGCACAAAATCTTGAGGCGGCTGCTGCAGGAGAGAACGAAGAGTGGACAGAACTATATCCTGAGTTTGCAAAAATCGCAGCTGAAGAAGGATTCCCTCAAGTAGCAACGGCTTTTAAAATGATTGCCAAAGTAGAAGCAGAGCATGAAGCAAGATATAGAGCTCTTCTAGAAAGAGTTATTGCAGAAAAAGTTTTTGAAAGAGAGGAGGAGATTGAGTGGCAATGCAGAAACTGTGGTTATGTTCACAAAGGTAAAAAAGCCTTGGAGAATTGCCCTGCTTGCCAACATCCAAAAGAGTTCTTTGAACCTAAGAAAAATAATTACTAGCTATCAATTAAAACCCTATATTTGCAGATATTTTTTCTAAAATGGAGAGTACTGCATTTCAAAGGTCTATAAAATCTATAATAGAGATAATGCCAAAGACATTAAAAACATGTCTTTGGCTTATTCGTTTAACCGCGACTATAACTCTTGCGGTTCAAATTTTACAGTATATAAATGTTATTGAGTGGCTTTCTCAATATCTTAATCCCATTTTCAATCTAATAGGTCTTCCTGGAGAGGCGTCTCTTGCATTTGTTTCGGGATATTTTGTTAATGTATACTCTGCAATAGCAGTAATGGCCACACTAGATCTAGATATCAGGGCTATTACCATATTATCGGCAATGATACTATGCTCTCACAATATGATTACTGAGACTGCTGTTCAAAAAAAGACAGGTTCTAGTGCTATAAGAATGGTAATAACCAGAACTGCTAGTGCATTTATTATCGGATTTGCTTTGAACTACATTATGCCAGAATCTGCAACATCTGTAATCATTGAAAAAGAAAGTATTAAACTCACATTTATGGAGATGTTAGAGCAGTGGTTTTATAGCACATTAAAACTTGCAGCAATGATGTCTGTATTAATTGTTGCACTATCTATTTTACAGAGACTACTATCTGAATTTGGAGTTATAAAATTACTATCTAAACTTTTAAGACCCATTTTATACCTATTTGGCCTTCCTGCAAAAACATCTTTTCTTTGGATAGTTGCAAATACTTTAGGGCTAGCCTATGGTGCTGCAGTTATGATAGATGAGGCCGAAAGTGGAAAAATAACTCAAAAAGATATAGATCTACTCAATCATCATATTGGTATATCTCATAGTAATTTAGAGGATGTGATTCTTTTAGCATCAATAGGAGCAATGGCTTGGTGGCTTCTACTATCAAGATGGGCTCTATCTTTTCTATTAGTTTGGGAGTTAAGATTAGAGATGGCTATAAAGAAAAAATTTTTACCTTTGTAGGTCATAATAATTTATTTAAATAAATAGCAATGAGTTCAGAAAATATAAAATGTCTTATTATTGGTAGTGGTCCTGCAGGATACACTGCTGCAATATATGCTGCTAGAGCAAATCTTTCACCGGTTCTTTACGAAGGCATACAACCTGGAGGGCAATTAACAACTACAACCGAAATAGATAACTTTCCTGGATATCCAAAAGGTATAACTGGCCCAGAAATGATGGAAGACTTAAAAGAGCAAGCAAAGCGCTTTGGGACTGACGTTAGATTTGGGATAGTTACAAAGGTAGATTTATCTAATAGGCCTTTTAATGTTACTATTGATAACGATAAAGAGATTAGCGCAGAGACAATTATTATTTCGACTGGGGCCACAGCAAAATATCTTGGTTTAGAGTCAGAGGAGAAATTTAGAGGACAAGGTGTATCGGCTTGCGCAACTTGCGATGGCTTTTTTTATAAAAACAAAGATGTCGCAGTTGTAGGAGGTGGAGACACTGCATGTGAAGAGGCTTCATATCTAGCTGGATTATGTAATAAAGTATATATGATTGTTAGAAGAGATGAACTTAGAGCATCAAAAGCTATGCAGGCTAGGGTTATGAACACTCCTAACATAGAAATTCTTTGGCAATATAATACAAAAGAGATTGTGGGAACACCAATGGGGGGTGTAAATGGTGTGATTATTGTACACAAAGATGGAACAGAAAAGAAAATAGATATACATGGATTCTTTCTAGCAATAGGACATCACCCAAACTCAGAACTTTTTAGTCAGTGGGTAGAGGTTAATTCCGAGGGATATATTATTACCCAAGGTAAGAGTAGCAAGACTAATGTCCCTGGTGTTTTTGCTGCTGGTGATGTTCAAGACCCAATTTACAGACAAGCAGTTACGGCGGCTGGTTCTGGATGTATGGCTGCAATAGATGCAGAGAGATTCCTTGCAGAAAACAAATAATCTTTTATTCAAATGAGATATTTTATTAAAATAGCCCTTTCATTACTAGTAGTACTCCAAATGGTTGGATGTAAATCTCAGTACGATGCCCTTTTGAAGTCTAACGATGTAGATGCTAAATATAAGGGAGCCTTTGAGTACTTTAATAGAGGAAAATATTCCCGAGCAGTTGAACTTTTTGATCAGCTACAACTAGCAACAAGGGGTACAAGTAAAGATGATACTGTTCAATTCTATCTGGGATTAAGCAACTTTAAATATGGTGATTATACCATTGCCGAAGCAAACTTCGATAATTTTATAAGTTATTTTCCAAGAAGTCCGTTTACTCAAGAGGCAAAATATCTCAGAATTGAGTGTCTATATAGGAGCACATACAGATTTGAACTAGATCAACAGCCAACACATAAAGCACTTTCGGCAATTGATGTATTTATGTATGAATACCCTACCAGTAAATATGATGAGAGAATTAAATTTATGGTTGAGGATCTCCAAGAGAGATTAGACAGAAAGAGTTATGAAGCAGCTAGATTATACTATATTATGGAAGACTATAAAGCTGCCTCATATGCACTTAAAACAGCATTAAAAGATAATTCTGATAACCAATATAGGGAGCATATAGTTTACTATATTGTAGCATCAAACTATCAATATGCAATAAATAGTATTCGCAGCAGACAGAGGGATAGATTTCTTGCATTAGTAGATGAATACTATAATTTTATTAGCGAGTATCCTGAATCTTCATATAGAGTTGAGGTAGATAAAATGTTTGCCCGCGCTCAGGAGTTTTTAAATAGATAACCTTTTGCCAAAATATAATATTTCATATGGAAATCAGCAAACAAACACCAACAAACACAGTAACCAGAGACCTATCTAAACTAGCAGAACCAACTGGAAACATCTATGAATCAGTTGTAATTATAGCTAAAAGATCAAACCAGATAGCTGCAGAGATTAAACAAGAGTTAAAGCAAAAACTAGAGGAGTTCTCTAATTATGCAGATACTCTAGAAGAGACTTTTGAAAATAGAGAGCAGATAGAGATCTCTAAATATTATGAGAAACTACCAAAGGCAACCCTTATTGCTGTTCAAGAGTTTGAAGATGATAAAATTCAAGTAAGAAAAATAGAGGGATAAATGCTTAAAGGCAAAAATATAATATTAGGAATTACAGGAAGTATTGCTGCCTATAAGGCAGCAACTCTTGTAAGATTACTTATCAAAGAGGGAGCAAATGTTAAAGTCATTATGACGCAAATGGCAAAAGAGTTTATAACACCTTTAACAATGGCTACTGTAAGTAAAAATCCTATATTAGTTGACTTCTATAATCCAGAAAATGGAGATTGGAATAGCCATGTATCTTTAGGTCTGTGGGCCGATCTATATTTGATTGCCCCAGCATCTGCAAATACATTAGCTAAGATGAACTATGGTATTGCAGATAATCTATTATTAACTACATATTTATCTGCAAGATGTCCCGTAGCTGTAGCACCTGCAATGGATCTGGACATGTATAATCATCCATCTACACAGAACAATATTAACTCACTTAAAAATTTAGGAGTAACCATAATAGAGCCCGGAATGGGAGAGCTTGCTAGTGGGTTAACAGGTAAGGGAAGAATGGAAGAGCCAGAACTAATTGTTGAGGCTGTTAAGCATCTTTTTATAAAAAAAAAGAGTTTATTAGGTAAAAAGGCAATTATTACCGCTGGGCCTACTGTAGAACAGATTGATCCTGTAAGATTTATCTCAAACAACTCTACTGGCAAAATGGGGTATTCTATTGCAAACGAACTATTTTCCAGAGGGGCAGAGGTAACAATAGTTAGTGGGCCAGTAAATATTGAACCTCAATACAAGCAGATAAATGTTCGCAAAGTTACATCTGCACAAGAGATGTTAGATGTAACAACCTCTGAATATGAAAACGGCGTTGATATTATTATTTTTACAGCTGCTGTTGCCGACTATACTCCAATAGACGTTCCGACTTCAAAAATAAAAAAAGAGAAAAAAGAGAAAATTAGCTTGGAATTAAAGTCCACACCAGATATTGCCAAATACATTGGTTCAATCAAAAAAAATGGTGTATTTCATGTTGGTTTTGCATTAGAAACTGAGAGTGGGTTAGAGAATGCCAAAGACAAACTATCGGCAAAACAATTGGACATGATTGTCCTCAACTCTCTAAAAGACCAAGGAGCTGGTTTTGCAACAGACACAAATAAAATTACTATAATTGATAAAATTAACATTAAAGAGCATCCTCTAAAAAGCAAAAAGGATGTGGCTATAGATATAATTGATTATATTGAAAGCAAAATACTATGCTAAAACATCTCTACATATCTAATTATGCACTAATTGATTCTCTAGAAATGGAGTTTCCAGAGGGATTAATAATAATAACAGGAGAAACAGGAGCAGGAAAATCAATCCTACTTGGGGCTATCTCTCTTCTGCTAGGTGCAAAAACAGATAAAGAGGTATTAAAGGATTCTCTTCAAAATTGTGTTGTTGAGGGGCATTTTACAATTACAGACAACCATAATATATTATCTCTATTTGAACAACACTCAATAATTTTTGATAATGATCTTTTTATTAGAAGAGTAATTACACCAAATGGAAGATCTAGATCTTTTGTAAACGATATGCCTGTAAATATCTCTTTTTTAAAGGAGTTAACAGATAGTATTATTGATATTCACTCACAACACCAACATCTGATGATTGCGCAAAATAGTTTCCAACTCTCTGTTTTGGATGCATATTGCAATAACTTTGATCTATTAGCTGAATATCAGTCTTCACTAAACATTCTTAACTCCCAGGAGAGAGAGAGAGAGAGAATGATTGAGCAGATATCAAAAGATGAACAGGATTTAGACTATAATCTATATCAGTTAGATACTATTAATAAAACAAAGGTCACTGCTCAAGAGTTTGCCGATATAGAGAGTGAGTACAATATTCTTGTAAATTCACAAGAGATAAAAGAGTCTTTATCTCAAGTTTACAACCTACTAAATCCTCAAGGAGTCTCAATTATCCAATCGTTAAAAGAGGCACATAATATTTGCTCTAAACTTTCAGACAAAATAGACTCACTTAACGATATTTCTAAAATAATAGAGGGTAGTAGATTAGACCTTAAAGAGGTTGAAAGAGAGGTTACTGAAATTCAAGATGGAGTAGTCTTTGATTTAAATAGACAGAATTTTTTAGAAGAGAGAATTAACTCGGTTTACTCACTTTTTAAAAAATTCAATATAAATTCTATTTCTGAATTAGAGGAGATTAAAACTGATCTAGAGGAGAGAGTAAAACAAAATAATAATCATAAAGAGGAGTTAGATAAACTCAATTCTGCTATATCTAATAGCAGACACAAGTGTAAAGAGCTGGCCGAAAAGCTATCAAAAAAAAGGAGAGAGATGTCTGCTCAATTAAGTTCTATTCTACAAGAGAAGATTAGAGATCTAGAGATGCCATATGCAACATTCTTGATAGAATTAACAGATAGCCAAAAAATGGGTCTATATGGGATAGATGACATATTATTTATGTTCTCTGCAAATAAAGACACCAAAATTAGCGACATTGCAAAGATAGCATCTGGTGGCGAGTTGTCTAGAGTAATGCTCTGCCTTAAATCTGTATTAGCCAGCAAAATATGCATGCCAACACTGATTTTTGACGAAATCGATACTGGCGTTTCTGGAAGTGTTGCAGATAAAATGGGATATCTAATTGATAAACTCTCACAAAATATTCAGATATTTGCAATCACTCATCTACCACAAATTGCATCTAAAGGAGAGTTTCACCTTCTTGTACAAAAAGTAATTAATGATAAAGGAGTTACAACAACAACTCTTAAAAAACTAACTGCTCAGGAGAGAGTAATGGAAGTAGCAAGATTACTCAGTGGAACAGAACTATCTAAAGCAGCAATTGAGAATGCTAAAGAGTTTTTGAACAAATAATATTGATTTACCATCATAATATTTATAATATGAGACTAATTATCCAAAATTCGTATGAGCAAATATCCCAATGGGCAGCAGCTTATATTGTAAAAAGAATCAAGGAGTATTCCCCTACTCCAGAAAAACCATTTGTACTTGGGCTACCAACAGGCTCCACACCTTACGGAACATACAAAGAGTTAATAAGATATTATAAAGAGGGAGTAGTATCATTCAAAAATGTTGTAACATTCAACATGGATGAGTACATAGGGATACCTAAAGAGCATCCACAATCATACTTCACATTTATGTGGGATAACTTTTTTCAACACATAGACATTCCAAGAGAAAATGCGAATATTCTTGATGGAAATGCCCATGATTTAGAAGAGGAGTGCATAAGATATGAAGAGAAAATGAAGCAGTTCGGTGGAGTGAACCTATTTATGGGAGGTATTGGACCAGATGGTCATATTGCCTTTAATGAACCTGGCTCTTCATTAACATCTAGAACAAGAGTAAAAAGCCTTACTACTGACACTATTATTGCAAACTCTAGATTTTTTAATAATGACATATCTCAAGTTCCCAAAACTGCTCTTACTGTGGGCGTTGGAACTATTATGGATTCCCAGGAGGTAATGATTCTTGTAAATGGACATCACAAAGCTAGAGCTCTCTACCATGCAGTAGAGGGAAACATCAATCATATGTGGACAATCAGTGTATTACAAATGCATAAAAAAGGAATAATAATTTGCGACGACCCATCAACTGTAGAGCTAAAAGTGGGAACAGTAAATTACTTCAAAGACATAGAGAGAGATAATTTAGACCCAAGATCTCTACTTATTGACGTAGAATAAAAAACTCAATGAGTATAAGATTCACAAATTAAACTAAATATATCTGTAAAATTACTATTATTGGCCACGAAGCCTTCATTATCACAAAATTTAAGATTTGGAAATGGAGATTCGTGGCTATATTTTTCTTCAAAATCAAACTCATACAACACTTTGGAGGCCACGTCACACCCAATAGCCTCAACAATACCGCATCTGTTTACAACTCTATCTTTTGACAAGTGTACAATTTTTAGTCTATCGCTTATTTTACTATAGAATTCATACCTCTGATTAGAGTATAAATCTCTAGATATATGAGCAATAAAACACTCTTCTGTGTAATCCCAAAATCTTCTATCTATCTCTTGAGATCCAAAAAACTCATTCAAATAATAGCTCTTAAGTAAATCGGAAGCAGGCTTATCTAATATTAGTCTAGAATTCCCATCCATACGGGATAACACAGAGCCTCCACAAAATATAGCAACCTTACTATTATCATAAAGAGAATCTTCATCTGACATTAATAGAACTTGAGTTAAAAGAGCGCCTATAGAATATGCAAAAAAATGGATATTTGCATTTGCCGATATACCTTTAAAAGAGCCACTTTTAAGATTAAGAACTAACTGGTTAATATTACTAATTGTCTCTCTACCATAGAGATAAAATCTAAAGGGGTCCTCCTTTAATCTTTTGCTAATTACATAATTAAACACACTAACATTGCTCTGCTGAGAGCTCAATACATCTATATTATCCCTCTCTTGTGCCATATGCCTAAATACAAGACGTGGATTAAGCCAATCTGACTGAGATCTATTAATATGCATTGCTATGGGGAAAAAAATCACAGGCATTTGACACTTATCCACAATATAAGAAATCCAGGGAAGATACTTATCTACGCTTCTTTCATTAAGGCCATGCAGCATTATAATGGCACTATTGTAATTTTTATCTACGCTATCTTGTGGATAAAAAAAGGAGAGATCAAATGAGAGATTATCTCTGCAAGATAGATCGTCGCAAAAAATAGTATCTGCAGTTTTAATCATAGCTCTTTTATTATTTAAAAGGCCACTCTTATCTACTTCGCTAAAATGATAATTAACTTTTCTCATTTTTGTTTACAAATAAAAAAAAACTTAATTCATTAAAGGAAATTATGACACCAAATAACAGAAAAGGGATTAAATCCAAATATTAGGGACAAAACTAATATATAAGTGACAAAAGGATTATCTTAGAACTATTGTATAACGTTTAAAAAATAGATAAATTTGTTTCTATGAGAATACCCGAATACATAAATAGAAAAGATAATATTATACGATTGGTGATTTTCACATCTATATTCGCATTAATATTTATAAATATTTACAAGCCATTTAGCTCCTCTAACTGGTATAATGTATCGGAATTTCTCTTTTTTGTTTATTCATCTCTAATAATTCTTACAGGAGTACTTGTTGTTGTTATAAGCAGAATCATCATGTTTTTTTACAATAAAAAAAATGATATCTCATATTTAAAATACTCCCTTTGGGTATTTTTTGAAATACTGTTTATGGCGATATTCTACACAGCATACACTATTATATTGGATTATCAGAAAGATATAATGAGTGTTTTTGAGTCTTCATTTATTAATACAACCTTAGTACTACTACTACCATATACTGTATTATGGTTTTATATGGGGTGGAAAGAGAGTAATAAAAAATTAGAAGAGATAAAAGAGAGTCAAGCTGACCTTTATAATAGTAATAAACCAGATGCTAAAATTGCTTTCTTTGACTATAAAGGAGATTTAAAAATATCTATAACAATTCCAGAGCTTCTTTTTATTGAATCATGTGAAAATTACGTAATAATTAACTACATCAATAAAGACAATCTATTAAAAAAATACCTTCTTAGAAATACATTAAAAAATGTAGAAGAGTATCTAAACTCTACAAGTATTGTTAGATGTCATAGATCTTATCTGGTAAATTTAAATAGGGCTAAAGTTATAAGAAAGGATGGTCTAAACACAATAATTGAGTTAGACCATCCTAATTCACCTGAAATTAATATATCAAAAACTTATTTAAAAAAGGTAAGCCAAAAATTTATAGAAGAGAGGTAATCTCTTTTGACATTGGCTTAACTTTGGAAGGGAAAAATGAAACTAGCCTCCCCTTCTCATCTATTAGATATTTACCAAAATTCCACGAAGGTTCTGTTGTATTCCAGCCATTCTTATTTTTAGTTGTTAACCAACTATATACTCTGTTTTTATCGGGCCCTTTTACATCAGACTTCTCCATCATCAAAAAAGTAACTCCATAGTTTGTCTGGCAAAAATCTAAAATCTCTTGGTTACTTCCAGGATCTTGCGCTCCAAACTCATTGGATGGAAACCCTATAATAACAAGCTTACCTGCATACTCTTTATTTAATTGCTCCAACTCTTTAAACTGAGGGGTATATCCACATTTGGAAGCTGTGTTTACTATTAATACTTTTTTCCCTTTTAATTGACTAAACTTAAACACTTCACCATCTATTGTTTTAAAAGATAGAGAATAAAAATCTACCGGTGGTGTAACAAGCTCCTGTGCGGTTACAGAGGAGCCAAAAATAGATAGAAATATTCCGTAAATTATTTTGAACATAATATTTTTAGCTTTCATTTGAGTTAATTTTTATATTAATCAAAACAAAAATAGCAAAAATATGTTCATTAGTACCCCAATCTAATCATATTGGTAAATCCAGAATCGCCACTATCTTTAGACTCTCTTGATGCCGCTTTTCTATTTAGATTAAAAGAGATTCCTAACCATATAGCTCTACTCTCATTTTTACTTCTATTTGTTAGACGATAAACAGCATTATCTGTCTTTACATCCCAAACACGCGAATTAAAAATATCAGTGATTGTTGCACTTACTGCTAACCTATTTTTTATAAGATCTCTTTTATAAGAGATATCTGTATAGTAGACCTCCTTTGATTCAAATTGTGGATAGGTAATTGGAGAGGTATAAAAAGATTGTATTATAATCTGATCTTTTTTGGATGGAATCAATGTTAATGATAGATTTCCTGAATAAGAAATAAATCTACCATAAAGATCTATATCATTAACAACACCTGTATTCTCACCTAAAAACAGAGAGCTACCAACACTTATCTCCATATAACTCCAAGGCTTATATCTTATAGATATATCACTACCTAATTTTCTGCTACAATCTCCATTTTCATATGTAAGCATAAGAGCATCTGTATCATAAAGTGATGCTATTTGAGTTATATAATCATCAATCCAATTGTAGTATAAAGAAATATTATACGAAAAAACATCTTTAAAGCCATTAAACATAGCCTCTACCCTATTACTTATCTCTGGTTTAATATTTCTGTTTCCTGTTTCATATACACTCCTATCTATCATATTAATAAATGGATTAATTTGAGGATAAGTTGGCCTAGATATTCTTCTTGAAACTAGAAAAGAAAGATTTCTATCAGATGAGAGAGTTTTATTTAACGACAGATAGGGTGATACAAATAAATTATCTCTATCAATCTGCTCACTCTCTTTTTTAATATCTAAATGTGAAACAGAGTACTCCAATCGTAATCCACTCTTTAATGATAAAGAGGAGGATATCTTGTTGGAATTCCCAATATACCATGAGTAAATATTCTCTCTGTAGGTAAGATCACTACTAAAGAAATCATTATAAACCCATTCTAAATCAATGGGATTATATGTATAAGAATCAAATTTAAAATTATTCCCTCTTATAAAATATTTTAGACCCATCTCAAGCTCTCCAAATCCTTTGATTTTATTTGTATAATCGGTCTGAATATAAAAGTTTGTGGGGTGACCTCCACCTTTTGATTTTTGAACAGGCTCTCCATCTTGATAATAATATCCTGGCCTTCTACCCCTTGTCCTAGAGAAAGAGGATGATAATGATATTTTACTCTTATCTTTATTTAGCTCTTTAATATACTCCACAAGCACCTCTCCCATTCTTCTTTTATGATAGAATAAATTCTCTCTATTTGTATAGTTGTTATCATTAATACTATTATCCAAAATTGTTAGAAATTGACTATTTCTAATATCTGGCTGAGAATATTTAGCACTAAACTTAAATATATCTCCACTTTTAAATCTATTTTGACCATTTATCACAAGAGTATTAATAACCTCTCTCCTTGAAGATTCAATTGTCTGATCTACAGAATTACCTGTTGAGTGAAAAAAGCGATGCAAATTACTATTAACACTCTCTGGATTATATTTAGCAGAGTAATTAACTCCAATACTAAATCCATTTCTATTTTGCGATAATGATATATTTCCATTAACTCTATCTAGTGGAGACCAATTGATATTAGTACCAACAGAATATCCATCTCTTTTATCTCTTTTTGAGATAATATTGATTATACCTCCTGTTCCCTCTGAATCATATTTTACTCCTGGATTTGTTATAATCTCTATACTACCAACAGAGTTTGCCGAAATACCATCTAAAGACCCAAGTGTTGTTGGAACACCATCAATTAGAATAACTACATTTGAATTGCCTCTTATTGATATTGCTCCACCGTTGTCTATAGTAATATTAGACGCTGTTTTAATTAAATCGAGTACAGATCCAGAGACCGAAGCTACAGATGAGGTGGCATTTATTGTTGTCTTTTCAATATCAGTCACCCTTTGTCTATAGTTAGAAGTCACAACAGCTTCTGATAATAAATCTGACTTAAACAAGAGTTTAAAAGGTTCCAAAATTTTATTCTCACCTTTAATAATATCAATATTTGTAATTAAAGGGTCATAACCCATATAACTAATATTCAGAGAGTACTTACCTTCCCCAGATTTCACAGAAATATTAAAATTGCCAGATTTGTCTGTTACCCCTCCAGATACTACACTATCAGACATATCTTTAACTACAACAGAGGCGTACTCAAGTGGATACAACTCCTTATAATCTAGAACTTTGCCTATTAATCGGCTTTGAGAAAAAATATAAGAAGAGAATAAAATAGATATAATAAGCGTAAAAAAGTATTTTACTGCAACTCCACGTAACAAATAGTACATAAAAAGATTCCTTAAATAAAAGATGATTTTCAAAAATTGACTGCAAAGTTAGACACTACAAAGCTTAAAATCCTACTCTATTTAAGTATAATTATATAATTTTTATTGCACTTCTACCATTTGCCTCCTTAATAACCTGAATTTGGGTAGAAATTCTCTCTTTCATCTCCTCTACATGGGAGATTACACCAATTTTACGCCCTTGTGTTTGTAGATTATCTAAAGCATCCATGGCTATATTTAGTGTTTCCAAATCTAATGATCCAAAACCCTCATCAATAAAGAGCGACTCAATCTTCATTCTATTTGAAGAGAGAGATGATAGGCCCAATGCCAAAGCAAGAGATAATAAAAAGGACTCCCCTCCAGAGAGAGAATATACGCTTCTTGTCTCTCCCAACATATGATTATCCGATATCTGTAATGCTAATGAATCTGGAACTCTAATTAAAGAGTATCTAGAAGATAGATCCCTAAGGTGAATATTAGCATACTCCAATAGAATGTCCAAAGTGTATCCTTGTGCAATAACTTTGAATTTATTACCATTTGCCGATCCCAACAGATCATTTAATTTTGACCAGTTTTGCGACAGTTCGCTCTTTTGCAATATCTCCTTTCTGATATGAGCTATTTTATCTAATCCCTGATTATGTGCAATTAATGAAGCCTCAATCACACTCAACCGATTAGATATATCACTCTGTTTATCTTTGAAATGTTTTAATTTATCTGTAAGAGACTCCATCTCTAATTGGGAATCTTCTAAACTACTAAAACCCACACTCTTTAATGTAGTTAAATGATTTAAAACTCTCAATTCTCTCTCTTTAAGAGTAGATAATGCTACCAACTCATCATTTTTCAGATTTAATAAGTACTCCCTTTCTGCGGTAACCCAATCTGTGCTTTTAGAAATAACATCGCTTAAAAGCTCTTGTGTAAATAAATCTCTATTATTATTTAGCCACTCATGTAGTTGACTCTCAAGAGAAGAGGCCAATTTTTTACTCTCCTCTAATTGAGTGTTTATCTGAATAACTGCTCCTGTTAGTGTAGATCTCTGACTCTCAACTGCCTCTTTTTTATCTTGATTAAGTAATAATTTACTCTTTAATTCCTCTCTTTTATTTGCTATTGTGCTCTCTACAGCTAATAAACTAGACCCCTTTAATAACTGAGATCTCTGCTCTGTTAAAGAACGAACTCTCTCCTTATGATCGTTCAAAATAGCCTGCTTATTTGATAAGCTCACTTTAATAGAGTCAATTCTCTGTTGTACAGCCTCAACCTTAGCTCGATTAACTTCTAATGCCGATACATACTCCTTAAGTTTCTCATCATTATTGTACCATAGCTCTGAAACTTGCTCAACTGTAGAACTTAAAATACCACTGCTTAACATAGAACTCCAATCTGGAATATCTGTAAGAAGAGGAGTAAGACCGTTATAAGTATTAGAATATCTTTGCTCCAGATCCTCTATTTTTGCAGAGTCCAATCCTATACTACTTTCACGACTAGCTATAGCTACAACCAGTTGGTCAACACGTTT
This sequence comes from Bacteroidales bacterium Bact_08, assembly GCA_001603425.1. GTDB lineage: Bacteria > Bacteroidota > Bacteroidia > Bacteroidales > UBA932 > Bact-08. Next base: position 7,104 of record LUYZ01000034.1, on the reverse strand, counting down.
TTTTATACTCTCTTTTGCTAAATCTAACTCTTTTTCATTTATTGATAGAGTACTATTTGAGAGAGATCTATTTGGATGAACAGTACTACCACAAACCATACAAGGCTCACCTTCAATCAATTTTTTTCTAAGCTCTATAACTTCGGCAGGTAAAATGGAGTTAAGCATAGCTAACTCCTCTTGAAATTTGGCTAACTCCTGTTTGAGCTCTGGTAAAAAATTAATATTCAAATCATATCTTTTCTTAATCTCCTCTTTTTGACTCAAAATATTATATAGATTAGATATAATTTCTATTATGACTCCACTCTTTGGAATAACTCTCTTCCATAAAAAATTGGAGGCAAACCACTCCTCAATACTCTTTATCTTGTCACTATTTAAATTTTGCTCAGATAATAAGATGGATACTCTATTTTGATTATCTTCCAACTCTTTTATGAAATAACTACACTCCTGCTCACTCTCTTTTAAAGAGGGAACAATTGCCAGAATAGTTGCATCCAACTCTCTTGCTCTATCTATCTCTGGCTTCTTTGAGGAAACATAATCTTCAAATTTATCCAATTCCTGCTTAGCATCATTTAATTGACCACTAATTAAAACATATCTATCATTTATAGTGGTCAACTCTCTCTCTTTTGAGAGTTTATCTTCATTCAATTTTTTAGTATGAGCACCAATCTCCTTAAAATTGATAAAAACATCTCTGATCTGTTGAGAAAGCTCAACCTTCTCCATATACAAAAATCTTGGCTTTGCTATTTTAAGATCTTCAGAAATTTTATTGTATCTGTCTTGAGCCTCCTCTTTATCTTTAACAACATCTCTATACTGCTCTAACCAATTAATTTTCAAATTCACAGACTTAATAGAATCCTCAATAGGAGCTAATTCAACCCTTAAATTATCTTTTTGTGTGGCCAATTGCTCTAACTCATGGGTACTCAAAATATGAACATCGGCCATCCTCTGTTGTAATTGTTCTAAAGCAAGTTTAGCATGCTGGTTTTTCTCATGTATTAATGTAGATATTTTAGAATAAATCTGAGTACCTGTAAGTTTCTCTAAAAGTTGCGCCTTCTCGGGAGTCTTTGCTTTTAAAAAGTTGGCAAAATCTCCTTGAGCCAATAAAACGGCTCTGGTAAACTGATCAAAAGAGAGCCCTATTAACTCCTCAATTTTAGAGAGAAGGGCTGTTTTTGTTCCCTGTTCTTCAATAGAGGTGGTTAGATTAAAAAGAGTTATTACAGTATTTTGTAAAGCGCCATTAACTTTATCTCTAGAACGACGAACACTCCAACAAGAGCGATATGAATTTCCATTTAGAGCAATAAAATCTACCTGGGCAAAACCATGAGCCGCACCTCTCCTTAGAATATTCCTGCTATCTCTTTGAGCAATAGATTTATTGGCAACATCAGTAATATTAACCTGAGTCTCTGCTTTACTAAAACGTGGAGCATCATCAAAAAGAGCAAGACAAATTGCATCTAAAATTGTAGATTTGCCAGCACCTGTTGGACCTGTAATAGCAAAAATTCCTGCAGACCTGAGAGGCTCCTTAGTAAAATCTATTACAAAAGTATCTTCTATTGATGCTAAGTTCTTGCCCTGTATTGCTAATATTTTCATGACTCAACCTCCTCTATAACCTCTTTTAACAAAACAAGCAGCTCTGGAGGCATCTCCAAGCCATAATTTTTACTAAAAATATCTTTTGCCATATCAACAGGACTAATACTCTTTAGTTGTTGGTAAGTGGATATAATCGATTTTTCTTGTGATTGAGATATATTCTTAAAAGGCTGAGCAGAAGCCAATCTGACAGCTCTATCTTTTAGAGCCTCCTCTAACTGATGTCTCATAGATGGTTCTGGCTGATTAAGTAATATCTTTAACTCTAAAAATGGAGAGAGTTCGCATACCTCCCCTTTTGGTAATTGAGATATAAGTTCCAACACCTCAGCAAGTGGCCTAGGTGAGTCTGGAATGGATATTAACTTAACGGGAGCATCAAATTCAACTCTATCAATTTTCACATAGTTTTGTGAGTTTATGGGGCTATCTATGTCCAATTCAACAATATTTACCCCCTGCTTATAGTTTTTTTCGGCAAAAGAGAATGGAAGTGGGCTACCAGAATATCTAATATTATCATTATGAGAGACCCTCTGAGCTCTATGTAGATGGCCTAATGCAGTGTAGACTACATCTGGTTTTAAAAAAATCTCGGGAGATATAGACTCCAAACCTCCTATTATGCTTCTTTCGAACCTATCATCATTGGAAATCTCAGATCCTGTAGCCTGAAGATGACCCGTGAAAATAATTGGCGTATTTTTCTCCTTAATTTGGTAAAGCCGATCATATAGAGCACTATAAAGTGAAGCAATACCATCGGAATAATAGTCTCCTTGCCTTAGATATGGGACAGCAACACACCAAGCCACAATAGATTCACCTCTCTTTAATGGAACAAACATACTATCCAAATCAATATTTCCATTTAAATCTCTACTTACAACTCCTTTAACAAATATATTCATATGTTGTAGAAGAGCATTAGGGGCCTCCAATCTAGAGGCAGAATCATGATTTCCAGCAATAATAACTACTTGTAACGATGGATTCCTAAGAGTTATATCTCTTAAAAATGAATAGTAGAGTCTTTGAGATTGAGCCGATGGGTTTGGTCCGTCAAAAATATCCCCTGCAATTATTAGAGCATCGGCACTATAATCTTGAACAACAGAAATTAACCACTCAAAAAAAATAGAGTGTTCTTTGGTTCTTTCATAACCATAAAACTGCTGACCAATATGCCAATCTGCGGTATGAACTATTTTCATTAAAAAAATATAGATTATCTATTTTTTGAAAAAGGAGATTTAGACTTTCCAGAGCCTCTTGGTTTACTAGATTTATGAAATTTATCTGTTGAAGACTTTCCCGAATAGCCCTGAGGTTTTGCCGATTTACTATATGAGCTTTTTGATTTAGTAGATTTACTAGATGATTTTTTGGGTTTATCGGGAACAGTAGATGAAGACTCTTCTAACATATCAAATAGAGAGTTCAACTCCTTCTCTGTAAGATCTCTCCAGTTTCCCTGCCCCAAATTACCAAGTTTCACATTCATCACCTGAATCCTCTCTAATTTAACAACTTGATAGTTAAAATATTCACACATTCTACGAATCTGCCTATTTAAACCTTGAATAAGAGTTATTTTAAACATGTATGGATTAATCTCCTCAATCTGACATTTTTTAGTAACTCTATCTAAAATGGGAACACCATTGGCCATACGTGTTAAAAATTCTGGAGTGATAGGCTTATCCACCTTGACAATATACTCTTTCTTATGATTATTACCTGCTCGTAGAATCTTGTTTACAATATCACCATCATTAGTTAGTAGTATTAATCCCTGGGAATCTTTATCTAACCTACCAATAGGAAAGATTCTCTGCTCATGTGCAATCTGGCTTACTATATTATCTCTCTCTTGCTCGTCTGTTGTACATACGATACCAACAGGTTTATTATATGCAATATAAACTGGCTCTACGCTATTCTCTATTAGCTCTCCACAGACAGTCACCTTTTGCCCTGGTAAAACTCTCATTCCAAGAGTAGCTTTTTTTCCATTAATCTTTACTCTCCCCTCTTCGATATGCTTATCGGCCTCTCTTCTAGAACAATATCCAGAATTACTAATATATTTATTTAATCTATATTCCATTACATTAACTATTATAATAATTCAACTCTTATTATATCAATATTACTCATTTTTATTTTCATCACCAAATTGAGCCATGGTATCTAACGGCATTACTTTATCTTCTTCTCTAGAATCTTTGGACATAAGAAGCCTCTTATAACTAATATCAATTCCAAATGCTCCTAAAGGCGCAGTAATTAGAATTGCCAAAACAGCTACGGTTAGAACAATCTTACCACCAGGAAGCCCCATTGAAAGCGGTAAAGATCCAATTGCTGCTTGTACAGTCGCTTTTGGTAAATATGCAATCATACAAAAAAGCCTTTCACGCATATTTAACTCCGTTTTTAACATACTTATAAACACTCCAATCATTCTAAATATAAGTACAAACAGTATTACAGCTATTGCCGCCAAACCAGCTGCTGCGGCATACTTTATATCAACTGTGGCTCCAACAAGAACAAATAAAAGGATCTCTGCAGCCACCCACAATTTTGTATATTTTGGGGAGATACGTTTTGCTAAAACTGGATATGTTTTAAGGATTGTGGCACCCATTGCCATTACTGCAAGTAATCCAGAGAATGGTAGGATACCTTTTAGCCACTCCTCTACTCCTAGAAACATAAATGCACAGCTCATCATTATAATTACCTTTATTGAGTCTCTCATATGGAATATCTTAAAAAATTTCCAAAGAGCCAACCCAATAACAATACCAAAAAAAAGCCCAGTAACAATAGAAAGGGGTATCTGCACAAAACTTATTGCCGATACCTCACCTCCAAGAGCAAGGGTGGTAAAAGCAGTAAAAAGTACAATGACAAAAACATCATCCACAGATCCTCCAGCCATAATCATCTGAGGAATACTCTTTTTAGTACCAATATTATTCTCCATCAAATACAACATCTTAGGAACAATAATAGCAGGAGATACAGCTGCTACAACAGTTCCCATAACAGCAGCTTCTAATAAAGATATATTAAGAAGGAGCGGAGCAATAATCATCATTCCGGCAATTTCAAAACAAGCAGGAATAAAGCACATTAATATGGCAGGACGTCCGACTTTTTTTAAATCATTTATATCTAGGGCAAGTCCAGCTCTCATTAAAATAATAACCAAAGCAATCTGTCTTAGCTCCACAGAAACAGAGAGCAGTGACTCCGATAAAGCATTGAGCATATAAGGCCCCAGAATAATCCCCGTAAGAATCATTCCCAAAAGAGATGGCAATTTGAGTTTCTTAAAAATATACCCCAGTGACAAACCCAAAAAAAAGATATAAGCAAAACTGACTAACATAATCTTAACTATTTATTACAAAAAAAAGGACCTACTTAATATAATCATAAAAGATTGTACTAAATAGGAACCATCAGCTACATTTATAGCACTTAAGGGGAAGTTCCATTCCCATCAATATTTGTGGTCCCGGTGGGGATCGAACCCACGACCCCAACATTAAGAGTGTCGTGCTCTACCAACTGAGCTACAGAACCATTTTTTTGAAAATCAATGCAAATATACTTATAACATGATGTAAATTGCAAATAAAATCTACATTTTTTATTTGATACAAAATCTATTAATCGAATCTTTCCTTTATTGCATATATTCATGGGCAGGTATCATCTTAACTGTATTCTTTTCCATTGCTACAAAATCACATTCGCCACGATCTTTATAGACAGTCAAGTCTTCATTTTCAAGCTCTTTAAATCGTATAAACTCGGAATAGGAAAATGGGAATAACTCCATTGATAAATGTCTTCCTGCCAGATATGTTCCCAGCTCAACACTGAGCATAGAAGCAAGAACAGCACTTTTGTTGCCCTTTTTTCGATTTCTCTATGGAGACAGGTAAAATCTCCTGTTTCAAAATTACACAGCCCTATATCGTCAAAATTAAGGTAGATAGCATCTTGATAATCCCGACGAAGTAATTGCAATAATAAGGTACTTTTTCCGCATCTGCGTATACCTGTTATGATGGTAGCAAATGAATCGTCTATCGGTCTTTCCGATAGTGCATTTAAGAAACAAAACAAGATATTTTGCCAAATCAGAATTGTTTCTTAGTTTTGTGAACTGAACATTGAATATAATCCAATGAATAGTTCTCCAAATAACGATTTGATTTTATCGGTTTTTAGTGATACGCGAAGTGTTTTCTCGTTGAATGATATTGCTATGCTCATCGGAGAGAGCAACTTTAAGAAACTAAATGAACGGTTGAATTACTATGTTCGCAGGGGGAAGTTGCTCCGTCCTCGAAAAGGTATTTATGTTAAATCTCGCTACAACCCCCAAGAACTAGCCTGCACGCTTTACACCCCGTCTTATATTTCGCTGGAATATGTATTGCAAAAAGCTGGTGTTGTTTTCCAGTATGATGAACGGATAACTGCTGTCAGTTATTTGAGCCGTAGTGTAGATATAGAAGGATGCACTTACGCATATCGAAAAATTAAGGGTGAAATTCTTATCGTCACGCAAGGTATCAATCAAATCGACAATGTAAATATTGCCACGCCAGAACGTGCCTTTTTGGATATACTGTATCTAGATGCAACATATTATTTCGACAACCTGAATCCTCTTGATAAGAATTTGATAACTAACCTTTTGCCGATATATAACTCTAAAACTCTTACGGCAAGGGTAAAAAAACTACTCGCAAATGGTTAACATTAACAAACATAAATTTTTCCTATTATGAAAAGGTACGAAAAATCTTGTTGAAATACGGTAAGATATTTGACGAAGCTATGAAGTTCTACGGCCCGATTATCGTATTGGATTACGGTGTTGGAGAACGAAAACTGAAAATAGAAATATCCAACAGGCAGTGGAATAATCATTACGAAAGAAAAAACTTACTGGGGATCAATATGCAGGTTATGGTTGCTCCGGATATGTTCGCTCATAAACTCTGTGCTTTACTTGACCGGGGAGAATTAACGAATCGTGATATCTTTGATAGTTGGTTCTTCATGCAGAAACAAACACCAATAAACAGAGAGATTGTTGAAACCCGTATGGAAATGTCACTGGCTAATTACATACAAAAATGTATCGACCATATCGAAAGCATGAGCGACAGAGGTATCCTGAATGGTTTAGGAGAATTAATGGATGAGGATATGAAGAAATTCGTTCGCACAAAACTACGAACAGAGACTATATCTCTGCTTCGCTTCTATAAAGAATTCCCTATACTCGCATAGGATACTTGATACGTAAGCACTTAAGACCTTTAATCTGCTTTTAGTTTATCATCCATATCTCAATTATCGTTACTTCTATGTAACTATCCGAAATAGGCCATATTTTATACTTAGTTCCCATCTCTTACTTTTGTAACC
>LUYZ01000033.1 GCA_001603425.1 Bacteroidales bacterium Bact_08 | reverse complement strand
AGCTTCACTCTCTCCTGCTGCAACGAAGTTTTTTCAGAGGCACCTATTTTCTTTTCTGTTTTTTCGGGGCCTGCGGAACTCCTCACTATCGTTCGTCAAACAGTCCTCGTCCTTTTCCTCAAAAACTATCAATAAAATAGGTAAAAACTTATGTTGCAGTGCAGAGAGCTACCAAAGCTGTAATATGCAACATGCAAATGGATGTTTTTTCGCAAAGTTATTTACCTAGTCTATTATAGCAGCATTTATCCCTTTCTGTTCCTTTTGCCCAGCTGCTTTGCTCTGTCTCTCTGCGCTTTAGCCCCTCACTCTGCCGCTGTTTGTGCCTTCTCCTTGTTTCTCAGCTCCTTGCCGTTTTCTTTTGTCTCTTTCCTGTCGCTTTTGCCCTCTTTTGCTTCTCCCTTTCCTTTTTGCCTTGCTGCTTTTCCCTGTCTCTCTGCGCTTTAGCCCCTCACTCTGCCGCTGTTTGTGCCTTCTCCTTGTTTCTCAGCTCCTTGCCGTTTTCTTTTGTCTCTTTCCTGTCGCTTTTGCCCTCTTTTTCCTCTTTTTTCTGTCCTTTTTGTTTTCGCAAAGCCTTCACAAACAGCGCTTTTGCACGCACTCCGTCAGAGTCTCCTGCAACCACCTCACAGCCAAGTCACTGCTGCCGATATGTAACAACCTCTTAATAAACAAGCAAATCTGACCTGCCATCACACGTTTCTCCTCTCTTTTTAAGCGGTATTTGTGTTTTTCTCTCCTTTTCGCGTCCTTTTTGTTTTCGTAAACCACTCACATCCAACACTTTTGCACGCACTCCGTCAGAGCCATCCCCAACCGCCTCCAAACCAGCGCCTTAGCCCAATAAAGAGGCAACCATCACACATACAGCATTTTACAAACCAATAAGCCAGCCTCTATTTGTATTTATAACCCAAAACCTCCAATAAACACCCATCAAAGCCAAAATTCAACCCAAAACATACCATAAGTACCGTTGTCGTCCCAAATCCAACCCCATTAAAGTTGAAAACTTTGATGGGGAGCGTGAGCAAGCCTCCATTTCTAAGCAGCAGCCAAATATATGGTAGATTGTGCAAGCTTTGCAAGCAAAGCTGCCTCTCAGCTCAGCCAGCCCTGTCATCAAAACCTTTTCAAAACCACAAACCACTAGCAACCAATATTTTTGCACAAACTCCGTCAGAGTCCAGCCTTATTATTGTCCAGGCTTTTGCACGAACTCCGTCAGAGCCACACCCCAAGCCATTGAACAACAGCCCAGTATATGGTAGATTGTGCAAGCTTTGCAAGCAAAGCTGCCTCTCGGTCTCAGCCACTGCCACCTCCAAAACCTTTTTGAATTCACAAAACACTAACAACCAACATCTTTGTACGCACTCCGTCAGAGCCACGCCTCAATCTACTCTTAACCAAGCCTTTGCACAAACTCTGTCAGAGTCCAGCCTCAAGACCCTCTACATCAGCTCAATAAATGGTAGATTGTGCAAGCTTTGCAAGCAAATCTGCTACTTTACTATGCCTATCTTTTATACCTTTAGTACCTAATAATAAGTTTTTTAATAAATTTAAATAAGAATTTCACACAAATATAATTTTAAGTGTATATTTGTCAATTATACTAAACTTATATTTATGACACTCAAATATTTAAAACCCCTTGTATTCATTGTTCTTACACTAGCTTTCGCCTCTTGTGTAAAAGAGCCGAATAAGGGTAATCCGAATGTTATAGGTGAAAATGAAATACCATTAAATTTCGATTGGAAGCTGTCTAAAGAGATAAATTTGAATATCTTGTCTTCAAGTAGTACTAGTAATTTTAATACAGATAATACACCTCTATTTGTTAAGGTTTATACTTCTTCACAAATGGACTCTAAATCATTGATTGCTCAAGGATATATTTCATCTAATCAAGGGTTTAATTCCATAGTTTCCATCCCCGCATCAGCTAAAGAGTTGTTTGTTTATAAGATGGATGCTCAAGGGCGAGTTTCAACAGAATGTTTAGATGTCTCATCTGCTAGCACCAAGTCTATGAGTCACCTAATGGTAGAACTATCAGACTCTAAGGCCGATCACAGTTCACAACTCGTGATTAATAAAGCAAAACCTTCTTATGAGGGTGTTGTGCCCGCTGGAGTTGTTGATCCCTTTCAATCTCCAGATATGCCAGTTCCATCTAATTTCGACGTAACTGTTACTTCCAATGGCCGATTAGATTTGCTAGGTTTCACATCATCTCAAAGTTCTGAACACGGAAACCAATTTAAGTCTTTTTATGTTCCAGCTAACAGAAATTTAAACATTAATCTTGATGCTACTAATAGTTCATCAAGAGGTCATGCTATTTTATACATAGCAGGAAATGTTAAAATTAATGGTAATGTACGCCTCAATAAAAGCTCAATTGTAGTTTTAAACGGAGGATCAGTAACAATAAGTGGTGTTACTTCTAATCTGTTTTCTACGTTTTCTTTGCCAGGTATTTATATTATGGAAGGAGGTCAAATAAAGAGTTCTTCAACTTTTGACGTAATAGATTTCGATATGGTTAATAAAGGTATATTAGAAATAGACGGAATCGGTGCAGGGCTAAACGTAACTAACTCTAAAGTACATAACCAAGGTACAATTAAAATTAATAGAAGAGGAGCCGTTTTTACTTATCAATTGAAATTAAGCGGATCTAATGCATACTTTTACAATAGTGGTATAATAGAAACTCCTGAGTTTATTGCTACATTAGGTTCTTCTCTTTATAACAATGTCAATTCAAAAATAACTAGCAGCTATTTCTCTCTTGGTTTAAACTCTATACTATATAATTATGGATCTATTGAGAATAGTAACTCAATGAATATTCAAAATGCAGAAATGCATAATTTCTGTAAGATTCTAACAAATAGGCTATTTATCTTAACTTCAGAGGTTAATTTATATAGTTCATCTTTGTTCTCAACAGAGAGATTAGAGATTGCGCTTTCTCAAGTTAATATGAGTCAAGAGTCTATTATGTCAACAAATAGGATAGATCAGTTTTTGAGCTCTTCAATTTCTAATGGAGCTAGTGGCTTTGCTTTGTTAAAGTGCTCATCTTTTGCCGAATCTATTATTCTATCTACAATATCTGGTCCTATTGAGTTTGTTCATAGTTCATTGGTTGAGGGATTAGGGATAAATGGAAGGTTGAGATATGCCTCATCATTGGTAAATGGTGCAATTTTATCTAAAGTCCAGACTAAAAATATCCCAGGTTCTGCTTGTAATATGAATTTAGGACAGATAGAGAGTGGAGATCCAGGAGAAAATGATCCTGTAAATCCTCCAATAGGCGAGAACGGTGCAGTTTATTATCCATCAGAAAATGGTTGGGGAACCTATGCTTTTGAAGATATATATCCTCATAAAGGTGATTATGATTTAAATGATCTTGTTCTTAGCTTCAGAACTACTTTTGTAACAAATAGTGCAAATATGGTCACTAAGCTTATTTTTGATTATAAGATTGAGGCCATTGGTGCTAAGCAGATAATTGCATCAGCCTTTATGTTAGATAAGGTTCCAGCCTCACTCGTTAAGTCTGTTAGTGGTCAAGTCTTAGGTGGTGGAGAGATGTTTTCTGTAACAGCTAATGGCACAGAAGTTGGCGTCTCAAATGCTGTTATTCCAATATTTAATAATGCAACACACTTAGAACCTTCCGATGGGTTCCTGAATACTGTTCCAGGCAAGTATCAGCCAACCGAGGAAAGACGAGTAGAGGTAGTTTTTGAATCTCCAATAAGCGCTTCAAATTTAAATATGACATCCTTCAACTTCTTTATAACAACAATGGAAAGAGGTCGTGAGATTCATCTACCAACATTCTCAGCAACAAGCAAATTTGATCCAAAATATATCACAGGTAACTTACACCCTACAGATCAGTTTAAAGATATAAATGGAATGATGTTTGGACTTATGTTCCCTCATAAATTTGACTATCCAGCAGAGGGTAAATCAATAGAAGAAGCCTATCTCTTTTTCACTAAGTGGGCAAAATCTGGAGGTCAACAGCATGCCGATTGGTATCAAAACGAAGTAGGTTACAGAAATCCAGATTTAATATACTAGAAATATTAACTCCATTCAATCTAACTTATAAAGCCCTGTACTTTCAGGGCTTTTTTTGTCTTTCTCATTTTTTTTGCTTTCCTGATCTGTTCATTTTTTTTTGCTTTCCTGATCTGATTAACTGTTCTTTCCTTTCTTCCTTCGCCTTTCCCTTCTTCCTTTCCTTTTTCCTTGCTGCTTTGCCCTGTCTCTCTGCGCTTTACCCTCTCACTCTGCCGCTGTTTGTGCCTTCTCCTTGGTTTCCAGCCCCTTGCTGTTTTGTTTTGTCTCAGCTCCTGTCTCTGTCCTGGCTTTTTTCCTCTTCCTTTCCTTTTTCCTTGCTGCTTTGCCCTGTCTCTCTGCGCTTTACCCTCTCACTCTGCCGCTGTTTGTGCCTTCTCCTTGGTTTCCAGCCCCTTGCCGTTTCCTTTTGTCTCAGCTCCTGTCTCTGTCCTGGCTTTTGCCTCTTCCTTTCCTTTTTCCTTGCTGCTTTGCCCTGTCTCTCTGCGCTTTACCCTCTCACTCTGCCGCTGTCCGTTCCTTTTCTCTGGTTTTCAGCCCCTTGCCGTTTCCTTTTGTCTCTTTCCTGTCGTTTTTTGCCCTTTTTTGCCTCTTTTTCCTCTTTTTTCCGTCCTTTTTGTTTTCGTAAAACCCTCACAAACAACACTTTTACACGCACTCCGTCAGAGCCATCCCCAACCACCTCACAGCCAAGTCACTGCTGCCGATATGTGACAACCTCTTGATAAACAAGCATATCTGCTCCACTGCCACACGTTTCTGCTCACTTTTAAAGCGGTATTTTTGTTTTTCTCTCCTTTTCGCGTCCTTTTTGTTTCCGCAAAACCCTCACAGCTAACATTTTTGCACGAACTCCGTCAGAGCCATCCCCAACCATCTCCAAACCAGCACCTTAACCAAGCAAAGAGGTAACTACCACACAAACAGTACCTTATAAACCAATAAGTCAACCTATATTTTTATTTATAACCCAAAACCTCCAATAAACACCCATCAAAGCCCATAACTAACCCAAAACTGTCCATAAGTACCGTTGTTGCCTCCAATCCAACCCCATTAAAGTTGAAAACTTTGATGGGGAGCGTGAGCAAGCCTCCTGCTCCA
>LUYZ01000032.1 GCA_001603425.1 Bacteroidales bacterium Bact_08 | reverse complement strand
GTGTAGAACCAGATATGTTCTACTGGGCGCCAAGCGTAGATAAGAAAGGCAAAGAGTTTCTACTGATCTTCAGAGATCCTGTTACAAATAAAATAACACTAATTTCTGCTAATATATATGATGAATTATATCCTCTTATCTAGGGATTTTAATAAATAGAGGTAAAGGGTGACTATAAAGTTTGGTCACCCTTAATTTTTATACTCTACCACTTAGCCTCCTACTCTGCCTTTTGCCCTTCTGTTTTGCCCTGGCTCTCTACCCCTTAGCCTCTCACTCTGCCGCTATCCGTTCTTTCTCCTTGTTTTTCAGTCTTTTGCCGTTTTGTTTTGTCTCAGCTCCTGCTTCTGTCCTGGCTTTTGTGCCTTTTTTAGCCCTTTTTCCTCTTTTTCCCGTCCTTTTTCTTTTCACAAACCCCTAAAAACCAACACCTTTGCACGCACTCCGTCAGAGTCTCCCCTAACCACCTCACATCCAGATTACTGCTGCCTATATGTGACAACCATCTAATAACCAATTATATCTGTTCCACTACCACACGTTTCTGCTCTCATTTTAAGCGGTATTTTTGTTTTCCTCTCCTTTTCCCGTCCTTTTTGTTTTAACAAACCTCTAACAACCAACACTTTTGCACGCACTTCGTCAGAGCCACGCCCAACCATCTGCAAACCAGCGCCTTACCATTATAATGCGGCAACTATCATACATACAGTACTTTACAAGCCAACAAATCAAGCTCTAATTGAAGCCAAACTCAATTTGTTTGTATTTAAAAACATAAATTGTAAATAAACACCCATCAAAGCCAATAACCAACCCAAAACTGCCTATAAGTACCGTTGTCGGACCCTATCTAACCCCATTAAAGTTGAAAACTTTGATGGGGGGTCGTGAGCAAGCCTCCTGTTCCAAGGCTAAACCTTTTCAATTCCACAACCATCTCATATCCAACATTTTTGCACGCACTCTGTCAGAGTCACACCCCAAGCCCCTAGTGCCCAGGCTTTTTACTTTATTCCTTTTTTGCTCTCGATTAAGTTTTTATCAAACAAGATATTAGTGAGTTTAATTACATATGAGCCTATCTTTTTGATATTATTTCTTAAGTTTCTATTGTTATTAAAAAAAATAAAAATATATATTTGCAACTAGTGAAAGAGTATGATAAGTTTATAACCGGAATTAATTCAAAAGATAGATTTTTTTGGAAAGAGCTGTATAGTAACTATTATGCTGCTCTGTGTAACTATTCCTCAAAAATTATAAATGATAGAGATGCATCTGAGGATATTGTTCAAAATATTCTAGTATCATTATGGGATTCTAGTATGATATTTAATGATATTAGCGGTTTAACCTCTTTTTTGTATAAATCTGTGTATAATAGATCTTTAAATTTCATAAGAGATGCTAAAAATAAAGTAAATGCCAATCTTGATACAACTTACAGTACTGAGAATTTAGAGTCTTATTACATATCATTAGCTATTGAAGAGGAGGTTATTAATAAATTTTATAAGGCTCTAGATAGTATGTCTAGTCAGCAAAAAAATGTAATTATACTTACTTTAAAAGGTGAGTCAATTGAATCCATATCTAATCTTCTATCAATTAGTATTAACACAGTAAAAACACATAAAAAGAGAGCGTATAATTATATCAAAGATCAACTAGGAGACTCCTTTTTTATTCTTAATATTCTAATTTTTCTAAAATAGCTGTCACCCATTTGAGATATGATTGTGTTATATAAGAAACGAACATAATAATGGACAAATGGGAAGATATTGAGAAAATCTCAAAAAAAATTGCATCAAATCTTTTATCTAATAATATTGATGAGTCAGAAGATAAATTTAGAGATTCTTCATTATTAATGAATTATAAAAAAGGACGAGATAGATTTAATTATACAAAAGCATTTAATAGTTTAATACTAAGAAATAGAAGATTGCTAATCTTAAGATATTCTAAGTATGCGGCAATCGCTCTTTTATTTTTAAGTACCTCTTTAATAGTTCTAAATATAAGTAAGAAAAATATAGAAGACCATATATCAGAAATTGAAGAAAACTCATTAGCTGAAATTAAACCATTAGAGAAGCAAGCTAAATTGATATTAAATGATGGTAAGGAGATTTCATTAAAGGATATTGAGTTAATTAATAATAATTCTCATTTAGTATCTCAAGGTAACTCCACTATTACAATTGATTCTACAGGATTAAACTATAGTAGTTCAGGAGCATCTGATTCAGTACTATATAACACAATAGTCATACCCAGAGGTAGTGAATACTATGTAGCATTAGAAGATGGAACAAAGGTATGGCTAAATGCCGATTCAAAATTAAAATATCCAGTTGTTTTTTCAGAGGATAGACGAGAAGTATATTTAGAAGGAGAAGCATATTTTGAAGTTTCTCATAGTAGCTCTAATCGTTTTTTTGTGGTAACGCCAACATGTGAAGTCTCTGTATTGGGAACTAAATTTAATGTGAAGAGTTATTCAGATGAAAAAATTGTATATACAACATTGGCTCAAGGGTCTATATCATTTAAAGAGTTGGGTTCGTCTGAATCAATTATACTAAAAGTGGGAGAACAAATAGCCTATAGTAATATTACAGGTGATTATGTAGTAAATAAAGTAAATGTTAATAATTATATAGGTTGGAAAGACAAGCTATTTACTTTTAAAAACTTATCACTTGTAGAAATAATGACGATGCTTAGTAGATGGTATTGTGTAGATATTGTATATGAATCAAACGATATAAAAAATCTTGAGTTCTCGGGAAATCTTGATAAATATAACAGTATAGAGTCTTTTTTCAAAATATTTGAAGAGGGAGCAAACATAGATATTGTATTTAAAAACAATACACTTTTTCTTAAAACAAAAACTAATTAAACTTCCTAAACATTAACTTATGAAAAACAATTATTTTAAACGGCAAAATGTCGCTTGGTTACATCTGCGCTTTTTGCTGATCTTTATGCTCTTTATAACTTGGAGCACATGTATGATAGCTAGTGCATTAGCCCAATCAAGGCCAGTGTCACTATCTGTAAAAAACACCTCTTTAAGTAATGTATTAGAACTTATTATTAATCAATCTGGAGTTAAGATTTTTTATAATGAAAATAGCATTAAAAATATCTATTGTGATGAGATTGATTTAGATAATGTTTCAGTTAAAGAGGCTTTAGATATTGTATTAAAAGATACAAAGCTTGAATTCAAAGAGGTAGACGGAGTAATTGTCCTAAAGGAGAGGGAGATTCAAAAACAGACTTTAAAGATTTTTGAACTAAAGGGTAAAATTGTTGATTTAAATGGAGACCCTCTTCCTGGTGCAGCTATTCAAATTAAAAAAACTAAAAAGATATATGTTGCCGATCTGGATGGTAATTACTCTATCAAATTACAAGAGAGTGATGGTGATATTTTAATTTTCTCTTTTTTGGGAATGGAGTCTAAAGAGGTTCAATATAAAGGAGAGAAGATACTAAATATAACTCTTAAAGATGATGCAAATACACTAGATCAAGTTATTGTTACTGGTATATTTAACAGAGATATCAGTACATTTACAGGATCAACTAGTACTGTAAAATCAGCTGAAATTCAATCATTTGGAAATAGAAATATAATTACCTCTTTGAGGAATATAGATCCTGCATTTAATATTGTTGAGAGTAATTTGTTTGGATCAGATCCAAATAGATTGCCAGAGATTCAAATTAGAGGTAATTCTAATCTTCCTAATGTAAATGAATTACAGGATGAAACAAGATTGGGAATGAATACTCCTCTTATTATTTTAGATGGGTTTCAATCATCTCTTCAAAAGCTTTTAGATATTAATGAAAATGAGGTTGAGTCTATTACATTATTAAAGGATGCATCGGCAACTGCTATTTATGGGTCTAGAGGAGCTAATGGGGTTATTGTAATTACTACTAAGTTACCAGAATTGGGGAAATTAAAAGTTTCTTATAGAGGTGATTTAAATATTGAGTTACCAGATTTATCTGGCTATAACAGATTAAAGGCTAACGATAAGCTAGAATTAGAAAAAATTGTTGGATTATACAGCGCAGAGGGAGCTGGTAGAAATGTTGGGCTGCAGAGGTATTATAATGATATTTTAAATGATATTAATTCTGGAGTTGAGACAGATTGGATGGCGATACCACTTCGCTCAGGTGTTGGACAAAGACACAATTTGAGATTAGAGGGAGGGGATAAGACTTTGAGATATTCTGCATCGGCACAATTCAATGATATTGAGGGAGTGATGAAGGGATCTGGAAGGAGTATATTTAATGGAACAATAAAATTGACTTATACATATCACAAAGTTAAATTTACTAATACTTTATTAATTGGAATAGGGAACTCTGAATCTTCTCCTTATGGGGAGTTTAGCGATTATGTTAGACTTAATCCTTATTGGAGACCTTACGATGATAGAGGAAACGTTAATAAAGTTCTAGGATATTATGGAAATACAGATTATAGAGATAGATGGTCAACTCTGCCAGTAAACCCACTATATAATGCAACTTTAAATACATTTAATAGAACAGAAAATACAGATATTACAAATAATACTTCTGTAGAGTGGACTATAACTGGTGATCTTATTCTTAGAGCCCGTTTGGGTTTAACAAAAATTAATACACAGAGTCATCATTTTAAGCCTGCCGATCATACTGATTTCTCTGATTATTCAGAAGAAGATATGTTTAGAAAAGGGTCATATAAATATGGTGTTTCTAATGCGTTCAATTATGATGGTAGCTTAAATTTGAGTTACTCAAAGGTGTTAGGTCAAGTTCATTCAATTTATGTTGGATTAGATGCAAATATCAGACAGAATGATGTTTCTATGTATTCAATTCTAGCAGAGGGTTTTTTAAATCCCAAATTTGACTTTTTATCAATGGCCTTGCAATATGAAAAATATGGTAAGCCAGAAGGATTTGAGAGTCTAACAAGATCTTTAGGTTATACTGCTAGTATTAACTATACATATGATAGTAGATATAATTTAGATATTTCTGGAAGAGCCGATGGTTCTTCTCAATTTGGTTCAGATAAAAGATTTGCTGGATTTTGGTCTGTTGGACTTGGATGGAATATTAATAAAGAGAGCTTTTTAAAAGATATAAAGTGGGTAGATAGATTAAAACTAAGATCATCTGTAGGAACTACTGGACATCAAAATTTTAGTTCATATCAAGCACTTGCAACATATAGATATTATACCTCTGATAGATATTATTCTTGGATGGGTGCTTATATGCTAGGTTTAGGAAATCCAAATTTAAGATGGCAGCAGAAATTAAATTATAATATTGGTTTAGAGGGATCTTTTTACGATAATAGGCTATCATTTGTTGCCGATTTATATCTAGAGAAGACTAAAGATCTGGTCTCTTCTGTAAGTCTACCTGCATCTAATGGTTTTAGTAGCTACATAGATAATATAGGTGAGATGGAAAATAGAGGATTTGAATTAAAAGCGTCACTGTTTTTGATTAAAAACAGAAATAATTTTTCATGGTCTATAAATGGAGCAATTTTACACAATAAAAATAAAATTGTTAAAATTTCAGAAGCATTAAAAGAGGCACAAAAAGAGATTGAGTTGAAAGCTGGCGCAAACCCCAATTGGCTATATAAGGAGGGATACTCAACAAATACAATTTGGGTTGTACCATCTCTGGGAATAGATCCTAGCACAGGTAAAGAGCTATATCTATCAAAAGATGGTACTCCTACATTCAACTGGAGTGCAAAAGATCTTAGTGCAGTTGGCGTAGAAGAACCTAGGTTTTTTGGAAATGTATCTTCTATGTTTAGATATAAAACACTATCCGTAAATTTCTCTTTTGGATATAGATTTGGTGGTCAAACATATAATCAGACATTAATTAATTTGGTTGAAAACGCTGATTTTAGATATAATGTAGATCAAAGGGTATATGATAATAGATGGCAAAAACCTGGAGATGTGGCTGCGTTTAAAGGTTTATTGGTTACTCAACAAACAAATAAAACATCTCGTTTTGTGCAAGACGAAAACACATTTACTCTTCAAAATATTAATGTTAGATATGATATTAGAAGTAAGGAACTTAAGAGTAGAGTAGGTATTGAGAATATTACTTTATCGGCAAGTATGGCAGATCTGTTTTATGTATCTTCTGTAAAGAGAGAGAGAGGAACTAGCTATCCTTTTTCAAGGCAGTTGTCGTTTAGTATGGGTATAACCTTTTAATACTTAAAAATATGAAACTAAAAAATATTATAAAATCAGTTATTTTATTAACCACCTTATTATTGTTAAGCTCTTGTTTAAATGAGTGGTTAACTGTCAATCCAAAAACAGAGATGACAAGGGATAATCTTTTTAAATCCGAAGATGGTTTTAAAGATGCGCTTACAGGGGTATATATTCAATTGAAGAGTAAAGATGGTTATGGAGAGCGTTTAACAATGACTACACTTGAATACCTTGTATCTTCATGGGATGTTGCTACGAATACCACAGAGCAAAGATTAACGCAGTTCATGTATACCGATCAAGGAGTTGAAAAAGTAATGAATTCAATTTTTTCTCATCAATATAAAGTAATATCTAGTATTAATTCCATTTTAGAAGAAATTGATGAAAAAAAGGATTTGTTCAAAACAGAGGGATTATTTGAACTTATTAAAGGAGAGTGTCTGGGACTTAGGGCTTTTTTACATTTTGATATTTTAAGATTATTTGGACCTGTTCCAGAGTTGGCTAATTCAGATCTGATTTTACCTTATGTAAAAACTTTATCAAGAGAGCCAATAATGCATTTATCTTATAATGACTATCTTAGTGAAATATTGAGAGATATTCAAGAGGCTTCAGAATTACTTGAGGTATGTGACCCAATTATTGATTACTCTTTGATAGAATTAAGAAATCCAGGACCAAATAAAGCATTTAATCCATCTGATACTTATTTTGCTGTAAGGCATTTAAGAATGAATTACTATGCAATTAAATCTTTATGGGCTAGAGTTAGTCTATGGAGTGGAAATCTGAATGATGCTTATTTACAGTCAAAAAGTATTATAGAGGCTCAAGATTCAGATGGTTCACTAAAATTTAAACTTGGAACATCTGCAGATATGTCTAATTCCAACTACTCATTACCTTTTGAACATATTTTTGCTTTACATGAGTTCTCTCTATTGAATAGATATAACGACCTATTTGCAGCAGGTTTATTGAAAAAAGGATCATCTGATGCTACCGTACGTACTCAACTATATGGTAATACTGGAACAGATATAAGAGAGGTATATCTATGGGAATTAATTACTCAGCAAAATCAAAGTAAAACATATATAATAAAAAAATATATGGTTCCAGAGGGAGTTCCTCTTTTTAGTAATGATTTTAGACATATATCTCTAATAAGAGTTAGTGAACTTTATCTGATTGCTATTGAATCGGCTCCTACTATTGCAGAGGCTCAAATTTATTGGGATAAATATAGATTATCAAGAAATATCCCAGTTATTCCATTACCTAGTGATAGAGTAGCCCTATTAGATGAGATAATAAAGGAGTATAGAAGAGAGTTTTTTGCAGAAGGTCAGGCTTTTTATAATTATAAGAGAGTAAACACACCAAAGAATAAAGTATTGTGGGCACCTACTTCTTCTAATGTTATTTTGAACTATGTTGTTCCACTTCCAAAAACAGAATTGATTAATGCTTCTAAATAGTTAAAAATGAAAAATATATTTATATATACATTTATTGTGCTAACATCTTTACTCTCATCGTGTGACGAGGAGTATTATCTATACAATGATGTTGCAAGATTACAATTTGGTCCAGAGATTCATAGAATTTATAATCCATCGGCCAATTTAGCGGATACTCTTAAAAGTGCGACATTCTTTTATTATTCTCCAGAGATTAATAAGGATACTGTTTTCTTTGATATTTATGCTATTGGAGGAGTCAAAAATGTGGATAGAGAATTTGTTCTTGAGCAAGTACCACTAGTAGATGTAGATAATGCAGTTGCTGGAGTGCATTATATAAACTTTAATGACGCCTCTGTTAAACCTCTTTATAAAATAAAAGCAGGAGAGGTTCATACAAAAGTACCTATTGTTATTTTAAGAGATAATTCGTTAAAAAGCAAAACAGTAGAGTTGAAGATACAGATAAGAGAGAATAGTAATTTTAAGTTAGGAGAGGTATCTAATATTTGGAGAAGAGTAATATTTACAGATCGTTTAATTAGACCAAATTCATGGGATGAGTGGTTAACAAGATATTACTTAGGAAAATACAGTATTGTAAAACATCAGTTCTTTATTGAGACTAGTGGTCAAAGATGGGATGATGATTTTATTCAAACAATTAGAGCAAATTTTGCTGAATTAGGATATTGGAAAAGTTTAGTAAAAGGGGCTCTATTAGAATATAATTCTAAAAACCCAAATAGTCCCTTAAGGGATGAGGATGGAGAGTTAGTTGTTGTACCTTAATATTAAAATCAATGAAAAATCTTACATATACAATTATAATAATCATATCTCTAATTGTAACGTCTTGTTTTACAGATAAAAGTAATTATGAGTATACCGATAAAGAGATAATTGCAGTAGAAGGAATAGAATCGGTATATAGTGCAATTTCTCAAATGGAAAGTGTTGTTATTGAGCCTAAAGTGACTTCAAATAGAGATTCTGATTTTGAATACTATTGGGGGATATATGAATTAAATGTTCAAGGTGCAGTACCAAAGATGGATACTATATCTAAAACTAAAGATCTAAATTATTTTGTGGATAAACCCGCAAGAAGTTGGATGTTAGTGTTTAATGCAAAAAATATAAAAACAGGTATCTCTAAAATTGTTACCACTCAGTTGGATGTAGAAACCGAATTTACCAGAGGATGGTATGTAGCTAAACATGAAAATGGATTTACCGATTTAGATCTTTTTTTAACTCCAAATACAATTGAACCAGAAAAGTCACAAAGTAATTTATTTAGCTTGGTTAATGGATATAAATTATCTGGAAAGCCTTTGTCTCTAACATTTTATAATGATTACAAATCTATACAAGGTTCCAGATTTTTAAATACTCGAGCTCTATTTATTCTTAGTGAAGAGGATGCATCTGTTGTGAATATTAGCACTCTTGGAGAAATACGTGGTTTTGAGAATCTTTTCTTTAGTGCACCTTCTACAAAAAGGCCTCAATTTGTCTGTGATGGAATGTTCTCTCTTTTTTTTGTAAATGATGGATTATTAAGAAGTTTGTATAATATGTCATCAAATACTGGTCAATTTGGAGTGACTCAGATGATTAATTCATCTAATGATTTGTATAGGCTCTCAAAGTTTTATTTCACAAGCAGTTTTAATGATCCAGTCTTTTTTGATGAAGTTAGTAGTACTTTTTTATCGGCAACAGGAACTGGCCTTTTATTATCATCTATTAGAGATGCTGCTACTACACAAATGTCTGCCATTTCAAATAATAAAAAATTATTATATATGGGGCATAAAACCTCTAATACTTCATTTGCTCTTTTTGAAGATAAGTCAGATCCATCATTGAAAATATTATCTCAAATTACTCCTAGTATCTCTTCATTTAGAATTATAAATGATACTCTATCTAGTGTAAGTAAAATTTATAATTCAAATGCACATACTTTATTAATTGGAGATGAGAATCTAATATATTTTGCAAGTGAAAATGAGATATGGAGTAGGAATTTAACTAATAAATTTGAACAATTGCAATTTACACTTCCTCCAGATGAACGTATATCATTTATTAGACATAGAAAATACAACAGAGAGGCTCAATACTCATTTAATTACGTAATGGTTGGAAGTAAAAAGGATGACTCTTATATTATTAGGATGTTTAAAAAAACATCTGGTAATTTAGAGTCAACACCTGATTTTGTCTTGTCTGGAAAAGGAGAGGCTAGGGATGTCATTTATATATCTCCAATGGTAACAAGTACTACATATCCAAATACTTATTAGTATGTATAATATCAATTAATTGGATTAACAGTTAAAATTTAGAATAAAAATTAAAATTATGAAAAACATTAGCTTATTTCTTCTATTTATGGTCGCCTCCTATTTTACTTATGCACAAAATAGCATAATTACTGGTAAGGTTTTATCTGAGAAAATTATAGAGGAGGTATCAATTGAGAAAATAGAAGATGGAGTGTCATCTACTATATCAACGTATAAATTATCATTGAATAGTTATTTTGGATTTAATATACACGATGTTAAAGAGGGGTTTTATTTGATTAATGTAAAGGGAATTAGGCATAATATATTTCCAATTTACTTAAAGGGAGGGGAAAATTTGAACATATCAATTAATCAAGATAAACTTGAATTTAATTCTGGTATTACTCCAGAGAATGCCTTATTAAAGGAGTGGGAAGATATGTCAAAAGAAGTTAGATTAAAATCTCATTATTGGTTGGGAACAATAAGTACTTTTAAAGATTTCTTTCCTGATTTTGAAATATTGATTGGGCAAAAAGATAATATGTTAAAAAAGATCAATACAAAGAATAATCTATTTAATACATTAATGAGAGATTATATTTTATATAGTTCTGATTACTATGCTATTAATTTTGTTAGAACGCCTAGAACAGAGCACCCTACAGAAGCCGATATGATACCATATTATAAAACAGTAGTAGTAGATAATAAATTTAGTAATGATAATATATTGTATTTACCTTTTGGAATGAGGATTTTAAGTACATATATTAATTATGCTGCAAGTAACAGTAGAGATACCGATTCTATATTAAAAATGTTGAGTACAGACAGGCAAAAAGGAGAGTATTTGATAGCAAATGTATTACCTAGAATTAATACATACGATTTGTATTTAGAATTTTTGGAAAAGTATGGAAATTTATTTGTAAAAAAATCTCATAAAAAAGCTCTAGAAGAGGCTAGCGCAAAACTTTATGAGACTAGAAAAGGTGCAATGGCCGCTAATTTTTCTTATCCAGATGTAGATGGTAAAATGGTCTCATTAAGCGATTTTAAAGGTAAGGTTGTTCTTATTGATGTTTGGGCAACATGGTGTGGGCCTTGTAGAGCACAAATACCATTTATTAAGAAGTTAGAGGAGGAATTACATGGAATGGATGTTGTTTTTCTAAGTGTTTCAGTGGACGAGGAGAAGGATAAACAAAAATGGTTAAACGTAATTAAACAAGAACAACTAGGTGGTGTACACATATTTGCTTCTGGATGGAGTAAGATCACTAAGGACTATAAAATTACTGGTATTCCTAGGTTTATGTTAGTTGATAAACAAGGAAATATTATTACTGATAATGCTCCAAGACCATCAGAACCAGAGTTAAAGGAGTTAATTTTAAAAAATCTCAAATAATTTATTGCGTTTAATTGTATTTTAATAATCTCTAGCTACCAAAGTGTTTCTTTTTGTGTTAATAAATAAGTTATTAGTAGTAGCTAGAGGTTTTTTTATCTTAATATATAATGAATAATAGGTTTTATATTTTACTTATAGTAACCCTTATCTTTTGTAATCCCATCACCTCACAAATAATTAATCAGCCTATTTCATGGAGCTCAAAAGTTAATAAAATTGACAATTCCATTTATGAGATAGAGATTAAAGGTGTAATTGATGAGAATAATAAAGAGTGGCATGTTTACGGACTTGGTCCATATAACAATGGGCCAACACCCACTAGTTTAGTTTTAGAGTGGGATTCTCACTTATCTTCATTAATTAGATTGGAGGGAGATGTCTATTTAAAAACTAAGTCTCACATAAAATATGATGATCTTTTTTTTATGGAGATTGGTATATGTAAAGATAGTGTTGTAATTGCGAGAAGAGTTAGAGTTTTATCAGATAAACCTACAAATATTTTAGCTATTGTAGAGTGGCAAGCTTGTGATAATGGCTCTTGTCTTCCACCAACCGAAAAGGAGTTTGAAATCAAACTCCCAGGGCTAGTCTCTACATCTAATGGTGCACTACCCAATGATGTTACTACACCTGCCACCAATTCTACCGTCACTAAAGCATTGTCGTCATCTTCTACCACAAAGTCCTCGGTATCATCGGCATCAATATCATATGAATCATTTTCAGAATTAACTCCAGAGTCGCCATCTTCGGTATCAACGTCTTCAGAATCGCCATCTGAGTCGCCATCTGAATTATCTTCAGAGCTAACTTCAGATGCAACTTCAGAATTAACTCAAGATATAACACCAGAGTCATCCACCATCATATTACCCAATACTAGTAACCCTTTAGATTCAAGCTCCATTTGGGCTGTTATAATAGAGGCCATCTTGTGGGGCTTTGTAGCTCTATTAACGCCATGTGTTTTTCCCATGGTTCCCATGACTGTCTCCTTTTTCTTAAAGCAGAGTCAAGATAGTGGTCGCTCTCGTGGCCGCATAATGGCCTCTCTTTTTGGCTTCTCCATTATTTTACTCTATACCTTACCCATAGCTGCAATAATTATTATTACATATTTTGCTGGAGGCGAGGCTGTTACTGCCGATATTTTTAATTGGTTAGCAACGCATTGGCTCCCCAATATTCTCTTTTTTGTTATTTTCATGGTATTTGCCGCCTCCTTTTTTGGTGCTTTTGAGATTGTATTGCCAAGCTGGATGGTTAATAAGAGTGATTCACGTTCCGATCAAGGTGGATATTTAGGCGTCTTTTTTATGGCCCTAACCTTGGTTTTGGTCTCCTTCTCTTGCACAGGTCCTATTGTCGGCACTATTCTAATTAAATCTACTCAAGGCGATATTTGGGAACCCATCTTTACCATGTTGGCCTTCTCCACCGCCTTTGCTTTACCTTTCACTGTTTTTGCCTTTGCGCCGTCATTGTTAAAAGATCTGCCCAAGTCAGGCGGTTGGCTCAATAGTGTAAAAGTAGTTTTGGGCTTTATCGAGGTCGCTTTGGGTTTCAAGTTTTTGAGCGTAGCCGACCAGGTTTATCACTGGGGTTTATTAGATAGAGAGGTCTATCTAGCAATCTGGATTGTAGTTTTTAGTTTATTAGGTTTTTATCTATTAGGTAAACTTCGCTTTGCTCACGATAGCCCTCAAGGTCATATAACCGTAAAACGCTTATCACTCTCCATTGTCACCTTCTCCTTTGTCGTCTATATGTTACCAGGTATGTGGGGAGCTCCGTTAAAAGCGTTATCTGGATATTTACCTCCAATGAATAGTCAAGACTTTCGTATTTCGAGTTCAACCAGTCTCTTATCTAATACTTCGGCAAACTCTCCTTATAAAGATATAGTCTCAGATAGCTCATCCAATAGCTTATCAAGTCAAGGAATAGTACCACTTTATAGCGATTTTTTACATCTGCCCCATGGATTAGAGGGTTTCTTTCGCTACCAAGAGGGCCTGGCTTATGCTCAAAAGGTAGGTAAGCCCTTATTTGTAGATTTCACAGGTCATGGATGTGTAAATTGCCGCGAGATGGAGGCACGGGTCTGGTCCGACCCACAAGTTCAACAGCTTCTTCGAGACCATTTTGTTATCGTAGCCCTTTATGCCGATGATAAAAAGACCGCGATAGAGAGCGACTGGATCACCACAGAGCGAGGACGAGTTCTTAAAAGCATCGGCAAGATCAACTCTCATCTAGCCATGACCAAGTTCTCAGTAAATGCCCAGCCCTATTATGCAATTATCGACCCCATTACTCAAGAGCACTTAGTTCCCTCACGCGGCTATAACCTTGATGTCCTATCCTTTATCACCTTCCTGCAAAGTGCACTCTGACGCTGTTTGTGTAAAGTTGTTGTTTTGTAGTATATTACAATTTCAAAAAGGACAAGACCCATCTAGGCTTTGTCCTTTTTTCTATCCTCCAGCCCTTTGCCGATTTATTTTGTTCCGGTCTCCTTTTGCCTTGCTGCTTCTCCCTGTCCCTCTGTGCTTTAGTCTCTCACTCTGCCGCTGTCCGTTCCTTCTCGCTGTCTCTCAGCTCCTTGCCGTTTTCTTTTGTCCAGCTTCACTCTCTCCTGCTGCAACGAAGTTTTTTAAGAGGCACCTATTTTCTTTTCTGTTTTTTCGGGGACTGCGGAACTCCTCACTGTCGTTCGTCAAACAGTCCTCGTCCTTTTCCTCAAAAACTATCAATAA
>LUYZ01000148.1 GCA_001603425.1 Bacteroidales bacterium Bact_08 | reverse complement strand
CTCTTCCGATCTTTGCAATAATATTCTTGGCATATTTAAATAGTTTTTTTAGTTCCAATAAAGATAAAAGTTTACAAGAGCAAATAAAGGAAAAAATAAGTGCGGGAGTAGTTTTACTCTTTATTTTAGGATTAGTTCGTCATAAAGTATGGCGTTTCAAACCAAATCAAATTGAACCAGAAAATAACCTATATAGTCAATTAGATTACAAAGTACAAAATCTAAAACAAAACATTGAAGAATTTAAACTTAAGTAATATGGAGCCAAATCTTTTTAACTATGCAACAAGTGAATTAAGTCAAGATGCTTTTATCTGTTGGCTTATCGCATGGGCAGATTCATCACAAATTGAAAATGATAAAAACTTAAACAAGTGCGCTTCTAATTTTGTAAAAGGACTTCTTGACGTTCATTTCGATTACAAAATTAATACAATAGATGTTGGTCGGCAATGGAACAATATTGACGTTTGGGCATTAATAAATAACGAGTATTTTCTTGTCATTGAAGATAAAAAAGGAACTACCGAACACTCCGACCAGTTAAAACGATATGCTGAAATAGCAAAAGAGCATTATAAAAAATCGGATATTGAAATTAAACTCGTGTATTTTAAAATGCAAGAGCAAGGTCAATACACCAATGTTGATAAGGCAGGTTTTTCTGTGTTTGGTAGAGCTACGATGTTAGGGATATTGTCAGAGTACGTTGATAGTGTAAATAAAAGCGATGTTAACGATATTTTATTAGATTATTATCGTAACCTAAAAGGATTAGATAAGAAAATCAATAGTTTCAAGGAGTTGCCACTTGAAAAATGGTATTGGCATTCGTGGATAGGTTTCTATTCAGAATTACAGAAACATTTGGGTGGTAACTGGGATTATGTTGCAAACGCATCGGGTGGATTCTTAGGTTTTTGGTGGTATTGGAATTCATCGAAATACAAGGATAATTATTTTGAATTTTATCTGCAATTAGAACAGAATGAAATGGTTTTTAAGCTTTATTGCGAAAAGCCTGAATCAAGGTATGAAATCAGAGATTTTTATAGAAGTAAACTTTACCCAAAAGCAAAAGAACTGAAAATTGACGTTTACCAATTCGGAAGAATTGGACAATGGATGGGTGTTGCAAGACTAAATGAAAGCTATCGAAAAACAAATACAGAAGGATTGATAGATATGGATAAAACTGTGGAGATATTGAAAAAAATGCAACATCTGATTGACGAGATAAATAAAGAATTGAAGGAATAAAAGCCCATAACAACGTATATAGCAAATAGGCGGGATAGTAGTAGATTCAAGGGTTGTAGCCCGCTTCAACTTTCGTGTAACTTGACAGGTTTTAAGCCCGCAACCGCCTACTTGCCATATACTAACCGTTAGCGCAAATAATAAGAAACGATATGGAAAGAATCCAGATTTACAAAAGACAAAAAAATCTTGAAATTTATGTTAAGATTTTTGGACTACTATTTATAGTATATGGAATGACTTTTTTGATAAAGTCAATGATGAAAGGATTCAATGCTGGAGATTGGAATTATGTATTTTATACGTTACAAGGGATAGTATTTTTTACTCTTGGATATAATAATAAAAGGAATGAAAAATTCTTTATCGAGTGGGACGAAAAAGAAATGAAATACTTATTATCAAAAGACAAAACAATTGAAACAATAAAATTTGAAGACATCAAGAAAATAACGATACAACTATACGAAATTAAAATTGGATTACCATCGACTGAAAAAACAATAAGCTTAGAAAACGTTCAATTCAAAGACCTTAGAAAAATAAAAGAAAAATTTGAAGAATTGAAACTGAACGCAGAAAAGAGAAACTATTAAATTACTTGCGCTAACAAGGGGTGCACGGCAAGCTGGTTAACTGGCGGATTTGGAAACTTCAATGCACTTTTGTAGTTTTATATCGTGGGATAGCGAAGTTGTTTTAAATCACCAGCTCACCGTTAGCTCCGTTAAAAAAACATAAAATAATTAACTTATGGAAAGTTTTCGTAGTGACATTTCAAATATCGAATTTCCGATTTCTGAAAAAGTTTCAGCTAAAACAATCA
>LUYZ01000031.1 GCA_001603425.1 Bacteroidales bacterium Bact_08 | reverse complement strand
ATGAGGTATTTTACGCAAAATAGTATGAATAAACCCGTTACTATGATGGGATTCCAATCAATGGAATTTTTCATGCTTTTTTTGCTGTTAATAGGAATAGCCTTCCTGTCGTACACAACAGGGGGGCTACTTTTTTCGATTGTTTTTATAGTCCTTTACTTGCTTATTGTGATAAAGATAGGAAATAAGATAAAGGTTGAGAATAGAAAAGGAAACCCAAATTTTTTAAAGGGATATATCGATAGCGGAGCATACCCAAAATGTATAACCGATAAGTATTCATTCTTTAAACTATTAAGAAAGTAATGGTTGGTGTATTTATTGCATTGATATTATTTACGGCTTCAATTTTATTGCTTTTGCTATACATCTCTCCAGAAATAAAGAGTATAGAAAGAGGTAAGAGGGATATAATTGAGTTTATACCAATACAGAATATTGATGATGATGGAATAATTTATGGAGAGAATGCTGAAATAACTGTAGGAGTAAAATTAATGCTACCAGAAGTTTACCTTTTATCCGAAAAAGAAATAAATGAGTTACAACAGGACTGGGTTTCATTAATGAAATCTTTGCCAGAAGGAACAAAGATTCAAAAGCAAGATTTTTACTATGTAAAAGAGTATAGGAATGAAAAAGATTTTAATTACTTGCTTGATAAAAAAAATACGGAACATTACCTCGGAAGGCCTGTATTAAATTCTTACTCGTTGGTATATTTTACATTCCCAAAAGAAACAAACGGAAAAAAAGTGGATGTACTAACAAGAAGATTTAAGACTCCAGTAAGAGGTAACCTGGGAGGAATTGAAAAAAGGGTAGAAGAGGTAAATAAAACAATGCAGGGTATAATACAAAGAATCAATGGTTTTAAGGGTTACAAAGCCAAAAGAATGGATGGAAAAGAGGTATTAAATGAAATATATAAGTACATAACTCAAAAATACGATGAGGAAATAAGTGTTGAAAAATTGCCAGAAATTGAAGTAACTAAAGAAGGATATTTAAAGGTAGGGCAAAGGTTATTAGGGGTAATAAGTTTAATGGAAGAGGGGGGGTTTGTAGAGCCGGCAATAAATCCAAAAACATCACCGGGAGAAAACTATAAGGAAGGAGTAAGTTATCAAAATAAGATAAAAAGCAAAACAGGGTATGCTTTCCCAATACATGGAGGTTTACCAGTAAAGCATTGCGTAAACACTATAATAAATATAATTGGTAATGAAACATTAATAAATGAGTTAAGAAGCGAAAAAAATTCACTAAACTTTTTAGCTACATTTTATGAACCTGCAAGGATAAAGCAAAGGGTAATTGAAGGATTTATACAGGATGTACTTGAACAGGGTTTTACGGGTTCATCAATGACTGTAAATGTAATTGTAGATGCAAAGGATATAAATGAACTCGATGAAAAATGTAATGCGGTTGAAACTGCGTTTTTAAATATGAACCAAAGTAAGGGGTATCGGGAAAGTTATGAGTTAGGGGGTATATATTTTGAAAGCATACCAGGGCATAGCATAAGAGGAAAGAGGAAAATAAGAAATGTAACAGCGCAGGCTGCATGTTATATAAATAATGAAGGTATGTATGTTGATGATAACGATGGTGTAGTTTTTCTCGATAGATATGGAAAACCTGTAGTGGTGGAATTATGGAACAGTAAATACACAAACAATAGGAACAAATTAATATTTGGGCCGTCTGGATCTGGAAAGAGTTACTTCATAAATGGATTGGTATCACAAACCTATATGAAGGGAAACCATGTAATAATTCTTGAAATTGGAAGGTCAACAAAGAGGAATTGTGAGTTACACAATGGATTATATTTCGATACGGGAAACAGGGATAATTTAAGGTTTAACATATTTAAATGCGAAACTGATAGTTTAGGCAGGTATGTTTATAGAAACCTTGAGGATAAGGAAGAACAGGATGACAAGGTAAACTTTATTACAACTGTAATAACTGCTATTTGGAAAGGAAACAAAGAGGTATCAAATCTTGAAAAGGAACTGGTAAAAAAATCAATAGTGGGGTATTATGAGCATGTGAATAGGAGTGAATCAAAGGAAATAAATGTAAAGGGGTACTACAAGTATCTTGATACATTTAAAAAAGAGATGACACCACGCGAATTGCAGATATTAGATATTGAGGGATTAAAAATAATGCTTGAAAAGTATGTGTCGGGGCCATATCAGGAGGTATTGAATGGAGAAAAAGAAATAGATATTGAAAATGATAGGTTTATTGTATTTGAAATGGAGGGCGTGCAAAACGACCCGGAACTGTTTACGGTAGTTAGTGTAATAATTATCGAAATGGTACTACAAAAAATAAAGAAGTTAAAGGGTGTAAGGAAATCCCTTGTAATTGACGAAGCACTTAACTTCTTACAGGATCCAAAAATGGGTGATTTTATAGGATATCTATACAGAACAATTAGAAAAAAAGAGGGAGAGGTTTACATTGCAGCACAGAATGTTAAGTTTTTGGACGGTATAGCGCCCGTAGTAAGGGATTCAATAATAATAAATTCAGATACAAAAATATTACTCGATCACTCTACGGCAAAGTCAACCTATAGTGATTTAAGGAGAATTTTATCTCTAAACGAAGAGCAAATAGAGTTGCTTGATAGTTTGGTTTCGGGTGAAGGGTTTAGAGAGTTTTTGATAGTTTTAGGGAACAGGACGGGAATATACAGAATGGAAGTATCAAAATTTGCCGATGCAGTATTTACATCAAAGGAAAGTGAAACAAGGGAAATAGAGAAACTTTTTGAGGAAACAGGAAGTTTGACAACAGCAATAAATTTATATGTAGAAAAAAAAGCAAAACAATATGAAAAGAAATAGTAAAACAGGATCAACAACATTGGTAACGGTAACCGTGTTTTTAATAAATATAATTTATACATTGTTAATAATAGCAATGTTGATAGGTATATTAAATAAAACAGCAAAGGGACAAACAGGAGTGGTCAACACAGCACAAGAAGCAAAACAGACATACTTATTGACTCAGTTACTAAAAAATGCCTATGATACCTATAAGACAAATGAAGAAATGAAAAAGACATTACAAGATATTAAAGATAAGGCAGAATTGGCAGAAGATGCGTATAAAGCATATGAAATAACACTTGAATTAGTTGAATTATCAGAGAAACTACAATGTATGACTGATGAATTGGCAAATACTGTTGATTTGGCTGATGAATTAAATTTTTCATGCCATGATGATTTTAAGTTGTTTAGCATAACGCAGGATTTAAGCATTCAGGCAAAAGGATTAAAGTATTTACTGGCAATTCATAACATAAAAAAAACATTAACAAATAATGGTGGATTTACAGAGTATATAAAAACTTGCGAAAGTATAAGAAGGGGATTTATAAATACGTTCGATGAGATGGAATACTACAGAAATCAATTATTACAAAATTTAATAAGTACATATGGAAATAAAGCATTTTTAGAAAGTTTGATAGCGCAGATAAACAGAGAGGAAGAAGAAAAGAGAGAAAGAGGAAGACAAATGATTTTGCAAAGAATGTTATCTATGAGTTTATTTAAAAATGAATTATCAAAAGTTAAGGGAGTAGAAATTACAAAAGTACCGGATTATGAAAAAAGGGCAGAAACAGAAGTAAAAAAAGAAACAAAAAATATTGTTAATAAATTAAAACCAGGAACAGAAAAAACCAAAAGTTTAGTAAAAGGAATAATAAGCGTTGTATTATTGATAGGGTTAGTATTTGTTATTTATAATATAACAACATCAAACCCAAAGGCATTAAGTTATGTAATATCATTCATTGTAGCGCTTATTGTAGCAGCAATAGCATATGCTTTAATAAAATAAAGGAGGAATAATTATGATATTAGATAGTACATTGGTTGATTTTACAGATTTGGTAAAAAAATCAGCAACAATTGACCCGTTTTTGTTAAAAATGATATTAAGAGTATCATTAGTAGCCGGGGGCATGGCAATTACATTAGCGATATTAAATATTGGGTATAATTATATTAAAAATGCTCTTCAACAATTAACAAATCAACAGGCAGAAAGAATTATTGATATAAACGAAATAGCAAGAACATTAATAATACTTGCTTTAATTGGTTTATATATACCAATAATAACTGCATCAATGGGAGCAATTGAAATGGTAAGTGATAAGTTAAAAATGACAGTAGATGGTGAAGATAAATTAATGGAGGAGTATGTAACAAAGGCTTATGATTATTATTTCTATACAAATGAAAAAATTATAGCATTAGAAGAGAAAGTAAAAGCAGAAAAGGATGAAGCAAAAAGAGAAGAATTAAATAGAATAATTGAAGAGGAAAGGGAAAAGTTAAAAAAAGGTGAAGAAATAGCCAAAGATGCATCGGGAGAAACTATAAGGTCAGCAATGGGATGGTCAATTGGGAATATAATTGCTCAAAGAGCAATTGGAGGGGTAATGACAGTAATAGGGTTAATTGTTGGAAATATTGCATTGGGAATAGCAAGTTTAGGCTTAAAGATATTATTGGTATTAGGGCCATTGGCATTTGCATTCTCAATACTACCTGTTTTTAAAAATCAAGTAAGTGTATGGGCAAGCGCTACATTGAATTTTGCATTTGCAAGTATGACAATGGATATAATTCATGCTTTAGATGTGCAATATTTGTTTTCATTAAGTACATTTCCTTTGGATTTTGAAAATAGCATAGCATATAATTTTTCAAAAGTAGTACTCTATGCTATGCCATTCTGGTTTACAGCAAAATATGTTGGCAAAGGGGAGGGCGGTGCGTTTGTTGGAAAGATGATGGGAATGGCTACGGCAGCATTGGCAATGGTGATGACTGGAGGAGCAGGAGCAGTGGGTGGTGCAAAAGGTACATTAGGGAATATAATTAAGTCTGGAAGTAAGACAACAGATAAAAATACAGAAAAGTAAATTATATGGAAGTAAGAACACCTTTCGGATATAAATCGGCATTTGCTTTATTAAAAATGGTAACAATAGTTGCCATAGCAACAATGACTGTAGGACTCGTATTTGGGTATGTGTTAATGACAGAAAAGGTTGAAACCGCGTATAAACAAATGGTAATAATTGATAAGGCGGGATCGGTATATGAAAAAGGAATGATATCATACAACAAGGGAAGAATGTACGAGTATGAAGACCAGGCCAAAACAGTATTTAAGTTATGGTATGGATTGGATGAGTACAACTATGATGGAAATGTAGAGGCTGCGTTAAAACTATTAGGAGAATGCGGAAAAGAAATGATTGATACATACAATCAGAGCGAACTAAAATCAAAAATTGTACAAAAAAACCTCGTAATGAATGCAGAGGTTGAAGGTGTGTCAATCGACATGAATACGGTTCCTGTATCGGGTGAAGTATGGGGAAAACAGATTGTAAGGAGAGGAACGGGTGAGGCAGGAAGGTGGATAAAATGTAGATTTGTTGTAATAGATACGGATAGGTCGAGAGATAATCCTCATGGGTGTAAGTTAGAAAATTGGGAAATTATTGAATCAAAAGGAATTTAGTTATGGAGAACGATAAGAAAAAATCGATGACTCTATTGCTGGTTGTTGTAGTACCGGTAATAATATTTATTGCAATACTTTTAGTAAGTGGAAAGGAGGAGAAAAGTGTTCAGCAAAAGAAAAACATAGAGGCTGACGTACCAATACCTGAGGCACAAAAAGAAGAGGTAAGTAGTAAAATGCAGCAATACATAAAAGAAAGGGAAGAAAATGAAAGAAGAGAAAGAGAAAAAGAAAGCCAAAGGAATATAAAAAAGGAGATCAGTGATGTGTTCACGGGTGATGATATGGAAGGCGATAGCAAGGCTCAAACAAAAGATGTAAAAGAGGAAAGCAATGTGGCAAGAAACATTGAAAAGACAAGAAAAAAAGAGGAAACAAGAGTAGTAAAAAAACAGGAGCAAAAAGAGGAAGTGGTAAAGGCTGAGGAAGAAAATAAGTATTATAGTTCAATGGGAATTGTAAATAGTGGAACATCATCAAGAAAAGAAACAGAAAAAAATGAAACCGTTAAAGAAAACAAAACAACGGATGATTTTATACCGGTAGTGCTTGATGAAACCACTGTAATAAAAACAGGAACAATGGTTGTGTTTGTTAATAAACAGGATTTTGAATACAATGGAAAGGTAATTGAAAGAAATTCATATATATACTGTAAAGCAAGGTTAACCGACGTATGTGAGTTAGAGGCTGTAAAGGCAAAGAAAACAAACGGAGAAATTGTACAATTACAGAAGTTCAAAATATACGATGAAAGATTCTCATACGGTTTACCATTGGATGATAAAATAAATGAAAGTGCAAAAGAGGCAGCAGGAGATGTTGCACAAGAGGAAAATCCAGGATTATACACGGGAAACCTAATGATTGATGCGAGTGCGAATTTACTAAAAAAGGCAACAAACAAGGCAATAAACAAAAGGGAAAGAAATGTAATTTTAGAGCAAGGATATAAGGTTTACTTAAAATATACAGTAGAATGAAAAGAATAATATTTATTTTAACATTAGCATTGGTTAAAACAACCATAATAAATGGGCAGTATAGAATGGAAGACATTGTAGTTAACATGAAAAATACTGCAACATTAAATTTTAATAGTAACATAGATTATGTGATATTTGGTGAAAACCCTCAGGACTCGAAAGGAAATTTTGTAAACTACCAGGTATTTCAGAAAGACAACACATGTACGTTTAAGGCAGTAAAAGAAACTGCACCAGAAACATCAATTGTAGTAAGATTGGTAAACGGAAACATATTTTACGGAATTGTAAAAATGGGAAGCAATGTAAAAATACTTTATGATTACAGTAATATAGGTAAAGAGGAAGATAAACAGAAAAATGATGATGAATTGAAAGAAAATGAAAAAAAAGATGAGAATAAAAACATTAAAGAAAATACAAAAGTTGAAGAAAAGGATAGAACAGATGAGCGGTTGGGGTTGATAATGGAATCCAAAGACAAATATTTCAACATGGGAGTAAAGGAAAGCGGAATAACCTATCAGATAGCCAATATAAAGAATGATAGTAAAAATACATACATAAAAGTAAAAGTAAAAAATGATACAGGAAATGATTTGGTGATAGATGGAATATTTATGAAATATTTTCTCGGTAAAGTCAAAGGAATAAAAAAGAATAACGCTGGAAATGAAGAGAGGGTAACCATAAAGAAAGTAAAAGGAAAACTTGAAGTAAAAGCGTATAGTGAAGAGGTAATTGGAATAGTAACAGATTTATTTGCTGTTGGAGATAAGGGTAAATTAATGGTAAGGTTTGAAGAGAAAAGTGGAAATAGAACAGCAACAATTGAGGTTGAAGGAAGCGAATTACAAAAAATAGATGTTTACTAATATGAGAAATAAAATAAAATTTATTATTTTACTATTGATATCAATTTTAGGATTTAAAGGGATATCAAAAGCACAGTTATACCACGTAAAAGGAACAAAGGGAGTTAACCTAATTATGGAGTATAACTTA
This sequence comes from Bacteroidales bacterium Bact_08, assembly GCA_001603425.1. Taxonomy (GTDB): domain Bacteria; phylum Bacteroidota; class Bacteroidia; order Bacteroidales; family UBA932; genus Bact-08. The sequence continues at coordinate 3,547 of LUYZ01000031.1, read as the reverse complement.
AAAGGAATAGGGGGAAGAGTAGCATACATAAATCAATTTAAAAAACGCTGGAGGTTTGATGCGGGAATTGATTTAAATAGTATGAAAGAAGGAGTAACAAAAGAAAGTTTAGTTACAGGAAATGGAAGTATATTTTACAACATAACAAATATAAAACAAAGGTTTTATATAGAAGCATTAGCCGGCATAGGCATAGGTGCAGAAATTTTGAAAAATACAGTTAACGAAGAAGGCAAAGCAGGATTCATAGTAAAAGAAACTGTTGGAATAAGGAATGAATTTTGCATAACCGAAAGAATATATCTTAACTTAGATGTTAAGCAGGATATATATCAGTTAACAAAGAATGTTAAAGGAGTTTTTAGAGTGAGTTTAGGATTAACCATAAATATTTAATAAAATGAGAAAGTTGATGAATATATTATTGTTATTAACAATAACAATAATAGTAAAAGCACAAACATTTAGTGTATCTCCTGAATATCAAAATGTATGTACGGGAGTAACACCCGCATCAATTACAGTTAATTGTTCTGGGAATTGTTCAAGTATTTATGTAGATTGGTACTTAAATGGAGAATACTATAGAACAGGGAAAACTATTTATCCAGGATCATCAACAATTGTAAAAACAGATACATATCATGCATATGTAAAAGATGTTTCAACAGGTAATATTGTTTGGTATAAAACAGCGATAGTACAATATGGAACAAATGATTTTAACTATAATTTGAATACAACTGATTTTTGTTATGGTGAATTATATAATATAACAATAACATCAAGTAATTTTAATACAAACTATACATGGTATAAAAGTACAGATGGATTAAATTATGTACAAATTGACTATACAACAAATAAAATAAAGACAATAAATTTTATGGATCCACCAAAGGTCTATTACAAAATAAAAGAAACGGGAAATTGTGGTATAAAAGAAAAAGGATTTATAGCAACTGTAAGATACCAATTAACAGCAACTGAAATAAACGGAAAAAATTATGTAGTAGGGAATGAAAGTGTAGGTAATTTAAGTACTAACATAAGTGGAGGAAAAAACGAAAACGGATATCAAATAAAATGGTTAGAAAGTAACAATGGAATAAACTATACAGAAATAGTAGGACAAACAGAACAAAATATAACAATAGGTTCAATACCAAATACAAAATGGTATAAGATAAATGTAAATGATGAATGTGGAAGTCTAGAAAAAAGTAAAAATGTAATAAGGTATGAGTCATTAAATGCAGGAGTAATAGGTGATGCACAAACAATATGCTATAATACTGCACCTACACAGTTAAAATTCAATACAAACCCAAGCGGAGGAAGTGGAACGTATTACTACCAATGGCAGGTAAGCGATGATGGAACAAATTTCAGCGATATAACTGGAGCAACAAATTCGACTTATCAACCTGGAAACTTAACATCAAATAAATGGTATCGAGTAAAAGTAAATGATGGAATACAGGGAAATGTAATTACTAATACAATAAAAATAACTGTAAACAGTCAACTAAACGAGGGGATAATAGGAGAAAGCCAAAATATATGTTACAATACAGCACCAAACGCATTCGGATTTATAGTTGGTCCAAGCGGAGGAAGTGGAACGTATTACTACCAATGGCAGGTAAGCGATGATGGAACAAATTTCAGCGATATAACTGGAGCAACAAATTCGACTTATCAACCTGGAAACTTAACATCAAATAAATGGTATCGAGTGAAAGTGGAAAGTTGTTATGAACAAAAGTTTACAAACATCATAAAAATAACAGTTGCACAACCGTTAAGTTTACCAGAAATAAATAGCAATAAAACAATATGCTACAATACATCCCCGGGTACATTATATTTAGAAGGTAACCCTACAGGAGGAATGGGAGGATATTCGTATCAATGGGAGTATTCTGATAATGGTATAAATTTTAATACTATAATCAATGCAACAAATACACAATATGAAGTAGGAAACTTAACAAACAATAAGTGGTATAGGGTTAGGGTTACAAATGCTTGTGAAGTAAAGAATACAAATGCAGTAAAAATAACAGTTTATGGGGCATTAAATGCAGGAGTAATAGGCGATGAACAAACCATTTGCTATAATACTGCACCAGCACAGTTAAAATTTAATACAAATCCAAGTGGAGGAGATGGTATTTATACTTACCAATGGCAGGTAAGTGATGACGGAACAAATTATAGTAACGTTACAGGCGCAACAGGAACAACATATCAACCAGGAAATTTAATATCAGCAAAATGGTATAAAGTAATTGTAAGCAATAGTTGTGGTAGTGTAAATACATCAAATGTAAAAATAACAGTAGCAAATGATGTAAATGCAGGAATAATTGGAGATGAACAAAATATATGTAATGGGACTCAACCAGTAACAATTGGGATTAAAACAAGCCCAACAGGAGGAATAGGAACATATAGTTACCAATGGGAAGTATCAAATGACGAAGGAATATACTCAAATATTACAGGAGCAAACGGAAATACATACCAACCTCCAGCATTGACAACAAGTAAATGGTATAGGCTAAGTGTAGCAAACCAATGCAAAACGGTTAAAACAAACGTTGTAAAGGTAACTGTAGCAAGTACATTAACTGTACCGATAATAGGAAATGAGCAAAGTATATGTTACAATACTATACCGGAAACATTGAATGCAAGTGGAACCCCGCAAGGAGGTTTAGGTGGCTATACTTACAAGTGGGAGGTATCAAGCGACAATGCCATATTCAATGAAATAGTTGGGGCAAATGAAACCAGTTACAATCCTGGGCCTCTTACCGCAAGTAGGTGGTACAGAATGAAGGTGGTAAATACATGCGAAACGAAAAGCACCAACAGCGTAAAGGTAAACGTGTATGGCGATGTAACATTTGGGGTAATAGGTAATAATCAAGATATATGCAATGGTTCAACTCCTCAGGGATTGGAGTTTAAAACCAATCCGAGCGGGGGGGATGGGAGTTTTACTTACCAGTGGCAGGAAAGCAGCGATGGGGTAACCTTTAACGATATTTACGGTGCAACGGGCACGGCATACCAGCCGAGTAGTTTAACGTCAAGTAAATGGTACAGGGTGGGTGTAAGTAGTACATGTAAGAGCGGTTACACGGGAAGCGTGAAGGTTAACGTGTATGCTCCATTGGGTGAGGTTGTAGTGGGCGATCCCGAAACGGTTTGTTACGGACAGATACCGCAAGAGGTAAGGGTAACCAATACCATAACAGGGGGAAAAGGGAATTACGCCTACCAGTGGGAGAGAAAGGTAGGTTACGGGAACTGGGAAACGATTAGCGGTGCAACGACAAGTAAGTATCAACCGCAAGCGTTGGTTAGCAACACGGGGTACAGGGTAAAGGTAAGCGATATGTGCGGTGTGGTAACAAGCAATGTGGTGGAAAAAACGGTAAGGGATGACCTACAGCCAGGAATCATTGAGAGCGAGCAAACGATATGTTACAATACCATTCCGGGTAAGTTAAAATTTTCAAATAATCCAAATGGG
>LUYZ01000030.1 GCA_001603425.1 Bacteroidales bacterium Bact_08 | reverse complement strand
ATTATTTACGAAAATGTTAAGATTGTCTCTATCTTATTAAAAACCTTTTTAAATTTAGATAATAGTGTTAAATAATACAAATATTTGCACTATAATTTTTTTTATCTAATTTTGCACCCGATTTTGTGGAGAGATTTGACTGCTTGCAACCACAATAAAAAATGCTAAAATGTTCCTTTGTCTGTCTATATAATTTAAGACATCTCAATTCAACATTGCAGGTTTTTGCAGTCTTTATCTGTCCGCCCCATTTAAGTAATTTTAACGTATTATTAAGTTATGTCATATCTATTTACTTCGGAATCTGTATCGGAAGGACATCCCGATAAAGTTGCAGATCAAATTTCAGATGCTATTCTGGATGAATTTTTAAGAAAAGATCCTCAATCTAAAGTTGCTTGCGAAACATTTGTGAGCACAGGGTTGGTTGTTGTTGGAGGAGAGGTTAAATCAAACGCATATGTAGATATTCAAACTGTTGCTAGGAGAGTTATCAATAGAATCGGCTATACAAAAGCTGAGTATATGTTTGATGGAAACTCTTGTGGAGTTCTATCGGCGATTCATGAACAGTCTCCAGATATTAATCAAGGTGTAGAGGTAGAGAACAAAAGCGAACAAGGTGCGGGAGACCAAGGAATGATGTTTGGTTACGCATGCAAAGATACTGAGGAGTTTATGCCACTTCCTCTAACCTTATCTCATATTGCTCTAATTGAATTGACAAAAATTAGAAAAGAGAGCTCTTTAATGCCATATTTAAGACCAGATTCAAAATCTCAATTTACAATTGAGTATAACGATGACAATAGTCCAAAAAGAGTTCATACTATTGTAATATCGACTCAACATGACCCTTTTGATTCGGATGAATATATGCAGGTTAGGATAAAGAGTGATGTGAAAAACATTCTTATTCCAAGAATAATTGCTAGACTTCCTAAAGAGACACAAGATCTTTTTAAAGATGACTATATTCTCCATGTTAATCCAACTGGAAAGTTTGTAATTGGAGGTCCACATGGAGACACTGGTCTTACAGGAAGAAAAATTATAGTTGATACATATGGAGGAAAGGGGGCACATGGTGGAGGAGCATTCTCTGGTAAAGACTCAAGTAAAGTAGATAGATCTGCCGCATATGCAGCAAGATATATCGCCAAAAATTTAGTCGCTGCAGGAGTTGCCGATGAAGTATTAGTTCAACTTGCATATGCTATCGGTGTTGCTAGGCCTGTCAGCGTTTTCGTTAATACCTATTCAACAGCATTTAAAAATAGCCCAGACAAATTTGTTACTGACGGCATAATCGCTGAAAAAATTCAAGATATATTTGATCTAAGACCGGCTGCAATTATTGAGAAATTTGGCTTAACAAAACCAATTTTTGAAAGGAGTGCTGCATATGGGCACATGGGAAGAGATCCATTTGTTGAGGAGGTTGAACTTATTGTAGATGGAAAGGCTGTAAAAGAGAGTGTCCAATTCTTTGGTTGGGAGAAATTAGACTCTGTAGATCTAATTAAAAAGAGTTTTGGTATATAGAAATAACCAAGCTATTGTGGTCTAGACCACAATAGCTTTTTCCCAAAACCTAATCTATTATCGGTAAATTTCAACTCGTTTATTTTAACTATCCATAAATCGGCCCCTTTTAATACGGCAAAGGGAAACTGTTTTAGATATGCTACTCTATACTTATTAAAGTAGCTCTCTTCTGAACAGAGTGTCATCTCTCCTTTAAACTGTACTCCTCTAATCTGTCCAATATTTGTTGTCTCCAAGGCAACAATACCACAGACCATTGATTCTTTTGAATTTTTAAGTATCTGAATATGTTTTGTCTTCTCTTCTGAAGTAATTACCAGACAAAACTCACTCTCTATGAGAGTATAAAATGCACTCCAGCACCACATTTCCTGGTTATTACAAACAGAAAAAGCTGCTAAATGGTGCTCATGTAAAAAATCTATAACTCTTTTATCTCCCATAAATAAACTTTATCCTGTCTTCTAACTCTCTCTCCTTTTGGAATAGCAATGGAGCAGTAAACTCCCTTTTGAGCAACATCAACCGATATAAGATCTACTCTAATCTCATCTACAATAAACTCAACTACTCCTGTAGAGCTTCCAATAATCAACAAAGAATCATTCAATGAAATTTTACCACTCTCAACAAAAATCTCTGCCACACCAATATTTGAAAAGTAATTTGTCACCTTTCCAACATATCGCTTTGTTCTAGTTGCCTTATTACCATAAACATCACTCCACTCGCCCAGTTTGGCTCCCATATAATAGCCATCCCAAAAACCTCTATTAAAGACTGTAGATAACTCTTTTTTAAACTCAAAAGCAACCTCCTTATTAAACCTTCCTTCCACAAAAGCTTTTGCCCCTTTTTTATATACACTGGTTACTGTCTTAACATACTCAGGAGCTCTAGCTCTACCCTCAATTTTTAAAACCTTTACCCCAGAATCTAGAATGACGTCCAAAAACTCTATTGTAGCAAGATCTTTAGGGGACATAATATATTTATTATCTATCTCCAAACTCTGCCCAGTCTCCATATCCGTCACACTATAACCTCTACGGCATATTTGATAACAAGAGCCTCTATTTGCCGATGCGTTATACTCATGAAGGCTCAGGTAACATTTACCTGAGATTGCCATACACAATGCTCCATGACAAAAAAGCTCCAACCTAACTAAATTCCCAGATGGACCTTTAATTTGCTCTTTCTCAATTTGAGAGTATATACTCTTGACTTGAAAAAGAGTTAACTCTCTAGCTAGCACTATAACATCGGCATATTGAGAAAAGAACTTAACACTCTCTATATTTGAGACATTTAGCTGAGTAGAAATATGCACCTCCACACCAACCTCTCTAGCATACATAATTGCTGCAATATCAGAGGCTATAACAGCTGACACTCCTGCCTCTTTAGCCGCATCTATAGTCTTTTTTAGATCTTCTAAATCTGAGTCGTAAAAAACAATATTAAGTGTGAGATATGTCTTAACATTAGCAGATTTACAAATGGATACAATCTCCTTTAAAGAATCTATAGTAAAATTATTCGCTGAGTGAGACCTCATATTTAGATTACCTACACCAAAATAGACAGAATCTGCACCTCCCTGAATAGCGGCCATTAAGGATTCAAAATTTCCCGCCGGAGACATTATCTCAATATCATTTATCATTAAAGTCTTATTATTCTATTTAAAAAATTCTAATATTTTATCAAATACTACTTGTGGTTTAATCCCGTTTAAACAGGCATAGTCTCCTCTATAACAATCTCTATTACCAAAAACTGAGCAAGGTCTACACTCTAAATCCAATTGAACTGCCATTGAAAGATCTTGATTCCATCCATAAAATCCAAGAAAAGGGTGAGTAGCACCCCAAATTGAAATGACCGGAACTCCAAGAGCCGAAGCAAAATGCATATTTGCAGAGTCCATACACAGCATCAAATCTAACTGAGAGATATGTTCCAACTCCATTTCAAATGAGAGCTTACCTGCATACGATGTTACATTTTTGTATTTTGAGCACCAACTATCAAATATCTCCTCTTCTCTTTTGCCTCCTCCAAAAAGACATATATCTATGTTTGAAGTTAAAGATAACTTCTCAATAAGTTTCTCCATCTTATCTGCTGGCCACTCTTTACCTTTATGTTTAGCAAATGGAGCAATACCAACTACAAATTTGTGAGAACTCTCTATTTTTTGCTTTCTACTCAAAGGAAACTTTTTATCACTAAAACTAAGATTGTCTAAGCCCAACCTTACCAGAACATCTTCATACCTGGCCATGGATGTTTTTAATTGATATACTCTCTTATCTTTATCTTTTGTTAGAATCTTTTTCTCTTCCCTTCCCTTATCTATAATTTGATATTTTAAACCACTTAGTAGGTGATATTTTCTTAAAATATGAGTCCTAAGCACAGAGTGAATGTCAGCAACATGTGTCGGTTTTAATCTAAGTAACTCTCTTGAAAGCCTCCATAGACCCATCAATCCTTTGTGCTGCTTTTTTGTTTCAACTGCGTAAACATGCAAATTATCTACCCCTTTAAAAAGGGGAGATAATTTTGCTTGAGTTACTATTGTGAATCTGTCATTGGGATTATTGGATGCATAATATTTAATAAGTGGCGCAGCAATAGCTACATCTCCCAATGCAGAAAATCGGTATATTAAAAAATGTCTGCTACTTTGTTCCATACAAAACAGGATTTAAAGATGGGTCATTATACATCTTCATCTGTTTGTAGAATTTCATATATTTATCTCCACTCTCTATCTCTGATAAAAGTCTGTCTATTGCGCTTGATAGGTCTTCTCTTTGAGTTAATAGAGTTTTATATTTATTCAAACAACTCTCTTTATGTTCTGGAGACGCATCTGCTCTTTGAGCTTCAACATTCATATGATATATCTTAAGAGCAAGTATAGATAATCTATCAATTGCCCAAGCAGGAGTCTCTGTATTAATAGAGGCACCATCCTTAACTTTTACATCGGCAAAAAGCTCCATAAAATAACTATCAATAAATTCAACCAAATCTGTTCTCTCTTGGTTCGATTTATCAATTCTTCTCTTAATCTCTAAAGCCTCAACTGGGTCAATTGATGGGTTTCTGATAATATCTTCTAAATGCCACTGAATACTATCAATCCTAGTTTTATCATATAATAGCCAATCTAGCGTCCCTTTTTCATATGGATTTACAATATTGGCATCCACACTATCAAACTTGTGATAATCTTCTACACACAGATCAAAGATCTGATTACATTTACTACTTATTTGCATAATTGTTAAGTATTTATATATTAAATGCGAATTATTTATCTCTATTTACCATTATATAGGCAAAGTCATGCAATCTCTTTTGTTGCTCTTTAGTAAAGTCGCACTCTTTTAAGGCCTCTAGTGCTTTTAAATGATAGCTCTCCATTGCATATTCCGCCTTCTCCTTTATATCCAAAGAGTTATACACACCCAATACTTGTGAGATCTTCTCTTTCTCATCCATTTGATTGTCTTTCAAAACAGATAGTAATTGCTCCCTACCCTTTACATCTAAACTTTTAAGAGCTTCAACCAATAACCATGTCTTTTTCCCACATAGAATATCACCTCCAACTTTTTTTCCAAAAACGACAGAATCTCCAAAACTATCAAAATAATCATCTTTAATCTGAAAAGCTAGACCCAAATTATAGGCATAGTTGTAAATTGCATTACAATGCTGTATAGAAGCCCCTGCAATTAGCGCACCAATTTTAGCTGATGCAGCTATCAGAACAGCTGTTTTTAGACCTATCATATTAATATAGTCATCCATTGTAATAAAGTGCATAGACTCAAAGTTCATATCATATTGCTGTCCTTCACAAACTTGAGCTGCAGTTTGAGAAAAAATATCTAAAACCTCTTTTAGTTTATTGGCTGGAGCATTAGCCATATATTCATATGCCTTAATACACATCACGTCACCAGAGAGTATTGCAATATTCTCATTCCATTTTTTATGTACAGTCTCTCTGCCTCTTCTCATTGAAGCTCTATCCATAATATCATCATGAATAAGAGTGAACCCATGAAAAATTTCAAGCCCAAGTGCTGGATAGATAATTGGTCTTTCTATTTTTTCACAATAAAGGTTATAGGTCAAAATTGCAACTTTTGGGCGCAATCTCTTACCCCCAATTGAGAATAGATATTCAATTGGAGCATACAGCTCTTTTGGCTCATTTTCAAACTCTAAATTAAAAATTGCTTTTTCAATTATGGAGTCAATCTCTTCTATGGTAAACATAATTCAATAAATTTGTTACAAAGCTAAATCTTTTTTCTACAATTTCGTATATTCGCGCCTGTGGAAAAAATAAAAACAAGAACAGGAACTGTCATTAAGCATACTGGTAGTCACTATATGGTTAGTGATTTACCTCAATGGGATATATACAACTGTGTCCTTAAAGGTAGGTTAAGGTTAAAAGGGGTAAAAAGTACCAATCCAATAGCTGTTGGAGATAGAGTTATTTATGAAACAGATGATTTTGGAACCGGAGTTATTAAAGAGATCCTTCCTAGAAAAAACTATATCATAAGAAAATCAACCAATCTCTCTAGGCAATCTCATATTATTGCTGCAAACATAGATACAGCTTTTTTGATTGTAACATTGGATTACCCTCAAACAAAACCAGAGTTTATAGATAGGTTTCTTGTTACATGTGAAGCTTATAAAATACCAGCAACAATAGTTTTAAATAAAATAGACCTATTAGATGAGAGTTATGCTGACTATCTAGACTCATTTAGAGACATATACTCTAATCAAGCTGGATATCAAATTATTGAAACATCTGTTAAAGAAAACTATAATATAGACAAAATACAACATGCTTGTATAGATAAAATCGTTTTATTCTCTGGTGTTTCAGGTGTTGGAAAATCATCTTTGATAAACTCATTAGATAATACTTTAAGATTAAAGACTGCTGAGATTTCGGATTACCATAAACAGGGCAGACACACAACCACCTTTTACGAAATACACCCAATCACCACGGGAGGATTTATCGTAGACTCTCCAGGAATACGAGGTTTTGGCCTAATAGATATGCAAAAAGAGGAGTTGAGTCACTATTTTCCAGAAATGGTAAAGTTTATAGACAATTGCCGATTTAAACCTTGCACCCACACTCATGAGCCGGGATGCGCTGTAAAAGAGGCTGTTGAAAACAGCGAAATATCTGCAGAGAGATATATCTCTTATTTAAGTATGTTAGAAGAGGAGGAGAAGTATCGATGAACAAAAGAGTCCTAAAATTAGCTCTGCCTAGCATCTTAGCAAATGTAACTGTTCCAATTGTTGGAATGGTAGACGTTGCCATCGCCGGTAGGCTTGGAGACGCTGCAAGTATTGGAGCAATTGCTATTGCAACCATGCTTTTTGACCTTTTATACTGGAATATGGGTTTTTTAAGAGTAGGGACGGGAGGTTATGCTGCGCAAGCCTATGGCAGAAGAGATTTAAAAGATGCCGTAAAAGTTTTAGTACAAGCACTTGGAACAGCACTTACTGCAGCAATGGTAATATGGTTAATTCAAATACCCTACTTAAAGCTCTCCTTTCTAATTATTGATTCATCACCGTATGTGCAGAGCATGGCAAAAGAGTACTTCTTTATAAGAATATGGGCAGCTCCTGCCACTCTATCACTTTTTGTGTTTAAAGGGTGGTTTATCGGCATGCAAAACACAATAAGTCCAATGGTTATTGATGTATGCGTTAATTTAGTTAATGTTGGAATGAGCATTTTACTAGCTATCTCCTTTGGATTAGGGATAAAGGGTGTTGCTTATGGAACTCTTATAGCTCAATATAGTGGAGTTATTATTTCCCTAATTTTAATAATAGTCTATTATAAAAAGTTATTCCACTACATAGATATCAAAAACAGCTTTATCATCAAAGAGATGAAAAGTTTCTTTGTACTAAATGGGAATCTATTTTTAAGATCAACCGCTCTACTTCTTGTATATGCAGGTTTTACAAGTATAGCAGCTAAATATGGCGACACTCTACTTGCTGTAAGTACAATAATGATGAAGCTAATGCTTCTTTACTCCTATTTTGTAGATGGTTTTGCATATGCTGGAGAAGCACTCACAGGCAGATTTATTGGGGCAAAAGATAAAGTATCTCTAATTAAATCAATTAAAGTCTTATTTAACTGGATATCGGCAATAGCAATTATCTCAACAGTAATATACTGGGTTGCTGGAGAAGAGATGTTTAGATTACTCACAAATAATGTGGAGGTAATAGCGGCAGCCAAAGAGTATTTCCCATGGCTCCTTTTTGTACCAATATTAAGCTGTGTTGCATTTATTTTAGATGGTATATTTATTGGAGCAACTGCTTCCTCTGCTATTAGAGACACAATGCTTCTATCTGCATCACTATTTTTCCTAACATACTATATTCTTAGCGGTTGGATTGGACATCACGCCCTTTATGCTGCATATATGATGCACTTGGTTGTTAGAACAATCTATATGTCCTTTATAATGAAAAGAGAGGTTATCGCAAAAGCTTAATTTTATTTGCGTATCTACATTAGATCAATAAATCAATCCTAAAATGAAAAAGAGTCACAAGTATTATTCTTGTAACTCTTTTTTTGTGGGCCCAGCTGGGCTTGAACCAGCGACCCCCTGATTATGAGTCAGGTGCTACTAACCAACTGAGCTATGGGCCCGAAATGGTCTGCAAAGATAGTAAAAATTCTTAAACTCAAACTATTTTTGCAGACATTTTTTCAATCTATCAAACTTTGATCTCTACCTCTACTCCACTAGGAAGCTCAAGTTTCATTAGAGCATCCACAGTTTTTGGCGTAGAACTATAGATGTCAAGAAGACGGCGGAATGAGTTCAATTCAAACTGTTCACGCGACTTTTTATTAACAAAGGTCGCACGGTTAACAGTGAAGATCTTCTTATCTGTAGGAAGAGGAATTGGTCCACTTACAACAGCTCCAGTAGCCTTTACTGTTTTCACGATCTTGTCTGCCGATTTGTCAACAAGCATATGATCGTAAGATTTTAGCTTTATTCTTATTTTTTGGCTCATATCTTTAATTTTTTCTATTATTCATCAAGATCGTCTTGGTTTTTGCCTCCAGCTTTCTCAATAACCTCCTTCGCAAGATTTGCAGGAAGTTCAGAGTAGTGTGAGAACTCCATAGTACTTGTTGCTCTACCAGAAGATAGAGTACGTAAAACTGTCACATAGCCAAATTGCTCTGCAAGTGGCACTTTTGCCTTAACAATACGAGCATTGCCTTTAGAGTCCATATTGTTAATTTGACCTCTTCTTTTATTAAGGTCACCTATAACATCACCAAGATAATCTTCTGGAGTTACAACCTCTAAAGACATTATTGGCTCTTGAATATATGGATTTGCTTTAGGACATGCCTTACGGAAAGCTTGTCTAGCACAAATTTCAAAAGAGAGTGCATCTGAGTCTACCGCATGGAATGAACCATCTTTAAGAACTACTTTTAGAGATGTAACTTCATAACCTGCTAATACACCATTTGCCATAGCGGCTTTGAACCCTTTCTCAACTGATGGTATATACTCCTTAGGGATATTACCTCCTTTTACCTCATCAATAAACTGAAGACCTGTTACTCCCTCGTCAGCTGGGCCAATCTCAATGATAATATCAGCAAACTTACCTCTACCACCTGATTGCTTTTTAAACACCTCTCTATGCTGAACTGTAGATCTAATGGCCTCTTTATAATTTACTTGAGGTGCTCCTTGATTAATCTCTACTCCAAACTCTCTTCTAAGTCTGTCAACTATAATGTCTAGGTGCAATTCACCCATACCACTAATAACTGTTTGACCTGTTTCGTGATCCGATTTAACAGTAAATGTAGGATCCTCTTCTGAAAGTTTAGATAGTGCCATTCCCAACTTATCCAAATCTTTTTGGGTTTTAGGCTCAACTGCCAACCCAATAACTGGATCTGGGAAAGTCATAGACTCCAATACTATTGGATTATTTTCCATACATATAGTATCTCCAGTACGTAAATCTTTAAATCCAACAGCTGCACAGATATCACCAGCCTCCACAAAATCAATAGGATTTTGCTTATTTGAGTGCATCTGATATAATCTTGTAACTCTCTCCTTTTTATCTGAACGAGTATTTAATACATATGTTCCAGCATCCAACTTTCCTGAGTATGCTCTAAGGTAAGCTAACCTTCCCACAAATGGATCTGTTGCAATTTTGAAAACTAATGCACAGAAAGGCTCTTTAACATCTGTTTTACGAACCTCTTCACTCTCAGTTCTAGGGTTAAATCCTTTTACATGTCCAATATCTAGTGGAGATGGCAAATATCTCATTACAGAGTCTAATAGGAATTGAACACCTTTATTTTTGAATGAAGAACCACAGATAACTGGAACAACTGCCATATCTATGGTTGCTTTTCTTAAAGCATCAATTATCTCTTGGTTAGAAATTGAATCTGGATCTTCGAAGAATTTCTCAAGAATAGAGTCATTATACTCTGCTACCGATTCAATTAACTTTCCTCTCCACTCTTCTACCTCGTCCAACATATCTGCTGGAATATCTTTTATCTCATAATTAACCAAAACAGTGGAATCTTGAGAATAATAGTATGCCTTTTTTGCTACAAGGTCAATAATTCCTTCGAATTTCTCTTCAGAACCAATAGGAAGCGCAATAGGTATAGCGTTTGCTCCTAATTTACTGTTAATCTCTTCTACAACTGCATAAAAATCTGCACCAACGCGGTCCATTTTATTTACATATGCAATTTTAGGTACATGGTATTTGTCGGCCTGACGCCATACGGTCTCTGATTGAGGCTGAACTCTACCTACAGCACAAAAAGTTGCAACTGTGCCATCTAATACTCTTAAAGATCTCTCGACCTCAACTGTAAAGTCAACGTGTCCTGGGGTATCAATAAGATTAACTTGATATTGATTTCCTTCGAAGTTCCAAAATGCAGTTGTTGCTGCAGAGGTAATTGTTATACCTCTTTCCTGCTCTTGAACCATCCAGTCCATAGTAGCAGCCCCGTCATGAACTTCACCGATCTTGTGACTTTTACCTGTATAGAATAAAATCCTCTCGGAAGTAGTTGTTTTTCCGGCATCAATGTGAGCCATGATGCCAATATTTCTGGTATATTTTAAATCTCTTGCCATTGATTAATTTAGTATGGTGCTAAAGGTGCTTAAAAACGGAAATGTGCAAAAGCTTTGTTGGCCTCTGCCATTTTGTGCATATCCTCTTTTCTCTTAAATGCTGCACCCTCATTATTAAATGCTGCAATTATCTCTGCCGCTAACTTATCTGCCATAGTGTGGCCAGAACGTTTACGAGCATAGAGAATAAGATTTTTCATGGAGATTGAAACTTTTCTTTCCGGACGCACCTCTGTTGGAACCTGGAAGTTAGCACCACCCACTCTTCGGCTTTTAACCTCAACTTGTGGTGTAACATTTTCAAGAGCTTTTTTCCAAATTTCGAGAGGAGCCTTTTCAGAATCTTTCATCTTTTCGCCAACTATATCTAGTGCATCATAAAAAATGCGATAGGCGATACTCTTCTTTCCCTGATACATTAAATTGTTCACAAATCTTGTAACGCTAGAATCATGAAATTTTGGGTCAGGAAGTAGAATCCTCTTTTTAGGCTTCGTTTTTCTCATTTACTTTAAAATTGAATTGTTAATTACTTTTTCGCCGCTGTTTTCTTAGGTCTCTTAGTACCATAAAGAGAGCGACTCTGTTTACGTCCATCTACTCCTGCAGTATCCAAAGCACCACGTAGAATATGGTAACGTACTCCTGGTAAATCTTTTACACGACCTCCACGAACTAGCACAATAGAGTGCTCCTGAAGATTATGTCCTTCACCTGGAATATACGCATTCACCTCTTTTTGATTTGTTAGGCGAACACGAGCTACCTTACGCATTGCTGAATTAGGTTTCTTAGGAGTGGTTGTGTAAACACGTACACATACTCCGCGTCTTTGAGGACACGAGTCAAGTGCGCGAGACTTACTTTTTTCTTTAATAACCTCGCGGCCCTTGCGGACTAATTGTTGAATTGTTGGCATAATTAGTTGTTGTTCTTAACTTTAACTATTTTTCGTTATACAAAACGGGTTGCAAAGATAATATATTTTTATTTAATTACAAACAACTTATCCACAATAATCGTATCAAAATAGTTGTATTTTTGTTAAATTCACAAATTTAAAAATCTATTAATCATAACAACTATGAAAATTTCTGAAAATGCACTACGGTATATCAAGCAAGAGGAGAAGTATGGTGCTCATAACTATCATCCCCTAGAGGTGGTTTTATCTAAAGGAGAGGGAATATATGTGTGGGATGTTGATAACAAAAAATATTTCGACTTTTTGTCTGCATACTCTGCTGTTAATCAAGGGCATTGCCACCCTAAAATTGTACAAGCACTAACAGACCAGGCTAAAAAATTGTGTCTTACTTCTAGAGCTTTTTACAACGACTCGTTAGGTCCATACGAAGAGTATATCCATAACTTCTTTGGATACGATAAAGTTCTACCTATGAACTCGGGTGCAGAGGCTGTTGAGACAGCTTTAAAACTAGCTCGTAGATGGGGCTATGTTAATAAAGGCATAGAACAAGATAAAGCTATTATTGTAGGCTGTGAGGGAAATTTTCATGGAAGAACCATCTCAATTGTCTCATTATCTACAGATCCAGACTCATATAGTAACTACGGACCATTTACCCCTGGGTTGATTAAAATTCCATATAATAACTCTTTGGCTTTAAAAGAGGTTTTAGAAAAAGAGGGTACAAATATTGCCGGATTTATGCTAGAGCCGATTCAAGGAGAGGCTGGAGTTTATGTTCCAGATCCTGGATATCTTAAAGCATGTTACGATCTATGCAAAAAACATAATGTTCTCTTTATTGCAGATGAGGTACAAACAG
>LUYZ01000147.1 GCA_001603425.1 Bacteroidales bacterium Bact_08 | reverse complement strand
AATAGAATTAGATATCGTAAAAGTACATGAAGGATATAATATTAATTTTCAATCCAGTGATTTTATAGCATATCTATATTTTTATTTAACTGATAATAAATATCACTTCAATAATAATTTTATCAATATATACCCAAATATCAAATACACTATATTCTGTAAAACAGACATTTGTGAAATTGAATTTAAAAATCAACTTAAAATTAAATCTCTAAATATCTCAATTCCGTAACACAAAAAACTTAAACGCCATAAACTATGAAAAAGTTAAGCAACTTACTATCTGGGCCTATACTATGTTCTGCTTTAATTGCTATTTCGACAATCTTTATTTGGTCATGCCAAACAAAAATGAAATATAGGTTTGCCGATTATGTTGACCCATTTATTGGGACTGATGCACATGGTCACACTTATCCCGGAGCCTCTGTTCCATTTGGAATGGTACAATTAAGTCCAGACACAAGACTTCATGGCTGGGACGGTACCTCTGGATACCACTATTCAGATAGTATTATCTATGGATTTACTCACACAGCTCTTAGTGGAACTGGAGTTGGAGACTATGGAGACATATTAATAATGCCATCAGTAGGAACACCGACTATATTTAATAATGAATACCTGTCTCCTTTTAAAAAATCAAATGAAATAGCAAAAGCAGGATACTATTCAGTATTTCTTGATAAACCAAATGTACTCGCAGAAATGACAACCACAACAAGAGTTGGTTATCATCGGTATACATTCCCTGAGAGCACAGAATCTAATTTAATCATCGATTTATTCCATAGAGATAAAGTACTAGATTCTAAAATTGAGTTTATAAGTAATACTGAGATAAGTGGTTATAGACGTTCGTCAAATTGGGCAGATGATATGATTTGGTATTTTAACATTAAATTTTCAAAGCCATTTAAAAGTAAAGGTATTGCAATTAATGATTCATTAAATAACGATATTAACTATGCTGTTGGCCAGAATATAAAAGCCTATGTTTGTTTTGACACTTATAAAAACGAACAAATTGAAGTTAAAGTTTCACTATCTCCTGTCGATAATCAAGGAGCACTCAATAATAGGCTTACAGAAATTCCAGAATGGAACTTTGATGATATTAAAGAAATAGCGTTTAATACTTGGAATAAAGAACTTAGTAAAATTGAAGTTAAAGGAGGTTCTAATGAACAAAAGAGGATCTTCTATACTGCCTTATATCACGCTTTTTTACAACCTAACACATATATTGATGTAGATAATAGATATAGAGCTATTGACAAAAAAATCTACACCACATCTGATTATACTAATTATACGGTTTTTTCATTGTGGGATACATATAGAACATGGCATCCATTAATGACAATAATTGATCAAAAAAGAACTATCGATTTCATTAAAGTAATGCTAGATATTTACTCAAAAGGAGGGTTATTACCAATATGGGAATTAGCGGCCAATGAGACCTATTGTATGATTGGCAATCATGCCATATCTGTGATTGCAGATGCATATATCAAAGGGATAGATAGCTTTGATACCCAAAAAGCACTTGAGGCAATGATAAATAGCACATCAAAAGATCATTTTGGTCTTAAGGCTTACCGAGAAAATGGATATATTCCGGGAGATTTGGAACACGAGTCAATATCAAAAACTCTAGAGTACGCATACAATGATTGGTGTATTGCTCAAGTTGCAAAAAAAATGAAGAGAGAGGATATTTATAAAGAGTATATTACAAGAGCTCAATATTATAAGAATATATTTGATCCAAATACTAGATTTATGAGGCCAAAGTTAAATGGTGGCTGGCTGGAACCCTTTGACCCAACTACTGTCGATTGGCATTATACTGAGGCTAACTCATGGCAATATAGTTTTTACGTTCCACATGATATTAGTGGGTTGATCAATCTTCATGGAGGAAAAACACAGCTATCAGAATTAATTGACGAGCTATTCAAAACCGATCAGAAAATAACAGGTAGAGATATGAAAGATATTACTGGGCTAATAGGACAGTATGCTCATGGTAATGAACCAAGTCATCATATGGCTTATCTATACAGCTTTTTAAATCAACCGTGGAAAACACAAGCGATGGTTAGACAAATTATGGATAATTTATATTCAGATAAACCAGATGGGCTTAGTGGTAATGAGGATTGTGGACAAATGTCTGCATGGTTAATAATGAGCTCAATGGGGTTCTATCCTGTCACTCCTGGATCTCCTGTATATACCATCGGCACACCTTGGTTTCCTGAAATAAAAATCAATTTAGAGAATAACAAAGTATTTAAAATAACAGCAGATAATCTTTCTAATAAAAAATATTATATTCAGTCAGCAACCTTAAATAATAAAAAGTATTCAAAATCTTATATTACACATAGCGATATAATGAACGGAGGAGAACTACACTTCAATATGGGGAAAAAACCTAATAAATTATGGGGAAGTGGTGATGATGATATTCCTAAAACTGAGATAAATGAACATTTAATTGTTACTGTTCCTGTCATAGAGACTCAAGACAATAGAATAAGAGAGAGTATATATGTAAAGATAAATAATTATGGATCTAAAAATAAAATTTTTTACACTCTTGATACATCAAAACCAAATAAACATTCCTTTGAATATAATAATCCCATTAAAATAGATAAAACTACAACTATAACAGCTATCTCATATTTAAACGATACAATGTATAGTTTTCCTGTTAAAGCAAATTTTTATAAAATAGACATTGATAGAAAAATTAATATACTGTTTAAATGGAATAAAAATTACCATGCAGGAGGTGAAGAAGGCTTAATTGATGGAATTAGAGGTGCTACTAATTGGAGATTAGGTGGTTGGCAAGGTTATCAGGGAACAGACTTTATAGCTATTGTAGATTTAGGTAAAATAAAAGATATTTCATATATAGGTGCTGGCTTTATCCAAGATATACGCTCATGGATATGGATGCCAAAAGATGTCACCTTTTACTCTTCAAATGATGGAATAAACTTT
>LUYZ01000029.1 GCA_001603425.1 Bacteroidales bacterium Bact_08 | reverse complement strand
TAAATCAATCTAAGAGCTCAGAATAGATTATGAATAATTTACAGACTCTCTACAATTTAGCTAAACCATTCAATATTATTTTAGCATCCAAATCTCCCAGAAGAGATGAGTTATTAAAACTTTTGGATATAGACTTTAAGGTTATTGCAAACTTTCAAGTATCAGAAGAGTTCTCTGCTGAGATGGATCCATATGTAATCCCTGAGATGCTTTCCATTAAAAAATCTGAAGGATACCCATATCCAATATCCAATAATGATATTATTATTACTGCAGATACCCTTGTTTATTGTAATAATAAAATCTTAGGGAAGCCTGCCAATATAAAAGAGGCTATAGAGATGCTACAAGAGCTATCTGGAAAAGCACATAAAGTTATTACCGGAGTTACAATAAGAGATTCTAAAAATAGAGATAGCTTTACAAATATCACTACAGTATATTTTAAAGAGTTAACTAAGGATGAAATTGAGTACTATGTCAATAAATACAAGCCATTAGATAAAGCAGGCGCATATGGAGTACAGGAGTGGATTGGAGCAACATCAATTTGCAAAGTTGAGGGTTCTTTTTACAATGTTGTGGGTCTACCTATTCAACAACTTAGTGACCGTCTAAAAGAGTTTATATTACAAAAACAGACAATATAAGTTATTGGGCTGCTTTTATTCTACATATATCGCACTCCATACACTCTTTGTCTATATTCTCTCCAAAGTATTTAGATATTACTTTTGAACGACACTCACTATTATTTGAAGCATATTCAATAACAGTATCTATCCTATTAACAAAAGCCTCTTTACGCATTAAGTAGGCTTTACTATCTATATAAAGCCCTTTATCAATAAGTCTCTCTTCTTTAAATATAATTAAAGGAGATACAGATCCTGGTATATATTTTAATATATTCAATCTGGATAATCTTAATAGTATGGTCTTTACATTTATTATACTGTTTCTGGTAACTCTTGCAATATACTCCTCATCTATAGAGACACTGTATGAAAATATTCCCTCATATAACCTGAGAAGTGTTTTAATAAAAGTATCTAAAACATTATCTTTTAATTGCAATAGATACAACTCCTCTCTGCCCACTATAAACATAACTCTTGATGGGTTATCTAGTTCCTCTGTTAACTCCAAATAGCCTTCATTCTCAATGTTTTTTAGAGCATAATAAGCCATAGCGTAATTTAATCCATACTTTTTCCCAAAATCTTCTAAATTAAATTTTCTAACCTCATCTTTTCCATCTCCATATGCAATATTATAATATTGATAAATTTTCTGATAAATATCTCTAATATACTCTTCATTTGAGAATGAAATTGATATAATCCTCTTTAATCTAGATATATCTTTTGAGTTCCAAAGAAGTATGGCAAAAGACTTTAAGCCATCTCTTCCTGCCCTTCCCGCCTCTTGATAATAGGCCTCCATAGATTCTGGCATATCAAAATGACAAACAAATCTCACATCTGGCTTATCTATTCCCATTCCAAAGGCATTAGTACAAACAATTATATCAAAATCTCTTCTCATCCACCTTAATTGAATTTCATCTCTATACTTTGGCGAAAATCCAGCGTGATAAGAGTCCGCCTTTAATCCTTGAGATTTAAGAAATGAGGCCAATTCAATACACTTTTTTCTCTCTCTAACATAAACAATCCCACTCCCTTTGATTCCTTTTGAAATACGTAAAAGCTGCCCATATTTATCGTCTGTTTGTCTAACGACATAACTCAAAGACTCTCGTTTAAATGAACCAATAAATTTTGCAGGATCCACCATAGATAACCTATCACAGATATCATCTATTACATTAGGAGTTGCAGAAGCCGTTAGTGCAATTATTGGCACCCTAGGTATAGAATTGAATACCTCCTTAATTTTAAGATACTCTTTTCTAAAATCATAACCCCATTGTGAAATACAGTGAGCCTCATCTACAACCAAAAATGAGATCTTAACTTTTGATGCTCTATATCTAAAAATATCTGTTTTTAATCTCTCTGGAGAAAGATAGACAAATTTATAAGCACCATATATCATATTATCTAAAACAATATCGATTTCATTAGGGCTCATTCCTGAGTGAATTGCGACAGCCTTAATACCCTTTTTTAAAAGATTTTTTACCTGATCTTTCATAAGAGCAATAAGTGGAGTGACCACAATACATACTCCCTCTTTTAGTAGAGCAGGAACTTGAAAACAGACAGATTAGATCGGAAGAGCGTC
>LUYZ01000028.1 GCA_001603425.1 Bacteroidales bacterium Bact_08 | reverse complement strand
TGAATGGTTTAGCTAAATTGTAGAGAGTCTGTAAATTATTCATAATCTATTCTGAGCTCTTAGATTGATTTATGCCCCACTTATTTTGAACTTTTAGTGTTTGCTCAATTACATCTCTTACACAACCTTTTCCTCCATCAAAGATTGAGATGTATTCACTAACCTCTTTTACTTCATTTACAGCATCGGCAGGGCATGTTGCAATACCGCATTGTTTCATAATAACAATATCTGGTAGATCATCTCCCATATATAAAACCTCAGATGGGTCTAAATTATATCTCCTGCAGAATTCATTAAAAGGCTCAGATTTAGCAAGAGATTTTAGATATATATCTTCCGAAGGAATGCCGATAGGTTCAAATCTCTTCTTTATGCTTTCCGACGAACCACCTGTAATTATTGCTATAGGAAACCCAAGAGTTGTAGCAATCTTAACGGCATAGCCATCTTTTGCATTGTGACTTCTTAGAAGATCGCCACTTTCTGTAGCTATTACGGTTCCATCTGTGAATACACCATCTACATCAAAGGCAAATGCCTTTATTTTTGATAGTTTTATTTTAAAATTAGACATTAGTTTCTTTTTTTTGATCAATTATTAATTTGGTTATTAGTTGATATACCTCTTTTTCTGGAGTGTTATCAGACAGTATATCTAGATGTTTTTCTATAGTCGTAAAATCTTCTCTTATAGCTGGTCCAGTTTGAACTAGTTTCGGATTTTCATATAAAAAAGCTTTTCTTATGGTCTCAATTGCCAGTGGTAAAAGAGAGATGTGATTTGGCTTTGCCATCTCAAAAGAGATACTACACAAATAGTTTATAAAATTGCTGATATATACTGCTGCAAGATGAAGTTTTAGTCTTTGATTGGAGTCTATTAATGTATATTCAGATCCCAAAGAGAAGCAGATATTTTGTAGAATATTCATAAGATAATCTGAGCTACTCTCTAAGAAAAAAGGGACTATTTTAAAATCTACTGGTTTTGTTTTAGATAGAGTCATAAGAGGATAGATAACCCCTATATTGTTGGTTAAGCTGT
Source organism: Bacteroidales bacterium Bact_08 (assembly GCA_001603425.1). GTDB lineage: Bacteria > Bacteroidota > Bacteroidia > Bacteroidales > UBA932 > Bact-08. Next base: position 1,897 of record LUYZ01000028.1, on the reverse strand, counting down.
TTTGTAATATATCTATTGAGTTAGCTCCGCTACAATGAACAATAGCAGGTATATTATCAAAGTTATTACTTTTATATCTATTTAATAGCTCAATTATTTGCCCAGTAGCATTATCAGAAACGGCAATAATTATTAATTGACTATTTAAAAGTGCCTCTAGATTATTACTATATTTTGTAAAGTTAAAATTAGACCTCTCAATAATCTCATCCTTATTTAAAATATAACTTAACTTCTCTCCCTCTTTAGGATCTCTTGAGTAGATAAATTCTACAGAGTGTCCAGCTTTTTTGAGAGCAATAGATAGTCTATATGCTAAATTTCCACTGCCAATAAATGATATTTTATATAAATCTATTCTCTTCATATTTGTAATGTCTCAGAAATAGCTAAGAGGTTTTAATTAACTCTTCCCATATTTTTAATCGATTATAACATTCGCATGGGATGATAATTGTGTGATTTCCCAAATATGAATTTAAAAATTTTGATTGATCTTCTATCGAGTTGAAGCTGAATTTAATTTGTGTTCTACATCTATTTATAACATCGGTATTTTGAATAATTGAGCCTTGAAATATAAGCGCTTTATTTAGTCTCTCACCAGCACATTTAAAAATAGTATATTTCCCAAGTTTTAATTGTGATTTTATACCTATTCCAATTTTTGATTCATAGTGAGAAGTTAGTTTATAGCTCTCAGATATAGATAGAGGAATAGTGCAGTGAGAGAAGTCAATAGACTTATCTATGGTCTCTATTGAAGATGGATTGGCCATAAATGAGTTGCTGTTACAGAGTTGTTTAGCAATAATCATACTCCATAACGAAGGGATATCTCCCTCACAACCACAAACTATATTGCTATCGTTCAAAAGAGATAGAGCTAAGCATGCCGTTGTTTTACTAACTTCCAGAATGTCAAAACATTTTATAGTAAGTGCATTGATTCTATTTTCATTACATATATTGTATATTGCTTTATATAGTTTGACAGCCAACTCTAAATCTTCTAAAGATCTGTTATCTTCTAATTTAGTAACTAGTTTGTCTATTGTCTCTTTACTATGGAGGTCATTAATCTCGGTTTGATTAAACCTCTCTATTAGATAGTCTGTGGAGATCTCAATAAAATTGACTCCATACTTATTGCTTATATATTCTTTATCTATATGAGATGATATTAGCCAAGGGGATTCGTTTCCAATAAGTGCAATATTGCAGCTATCTAACCAACACAATGTTTTTTGAATAGCAAAAAGATCGGCTAATTGCTCTTTTAATTGTGAGACTCTTTTTTCTGATAACTCTAAAGGGATGTGAAGATGGAAAAAATGGCGATTCTTACTTTTTAGCCAAGAGCAAATCTCTAAAGTTGCTGCTAATGAGTTATTATAGTAATCACTGATTATTATTAGGGATTTAGGTAAAAACTGCTCATTTTTTATAAACAACTCTTCACTTCCACCAGATTCAATAAATATTGCAGTGGGTATCTTATTATCTAGAGCATCATTAAGGTTTGCAGCTTGGGTATAGCTAAGGTTATAACTGCTCCTGAGTAGATTTAATGACTCTCTATTTTTTATTGAGTCAGATAAATTATTAAGTGTGGAGCTAAAGCATATCAAGTTTATAGATTGATTTGTCATAGTCGACTTTTTACAAATTATTTTGCAAAGGTACTACTATTATCAATTTTGGACAATAATATCAACAGGCCTGCTGTTATAACCCTCTTTAAATGGTCCACATTTAAGAGAAATAACCATGTGGTATTTTCCATTTGACATGTTTTCTGGAAATGTAAAGGCTAAACTGTTTTTCTCATTAGATTTTGCTCCTATAGATATCTGATTTTTTTTAAAAGATGCAGGAAGTGAATATTTTCTCCCCT
>LUYZ01000027.1 GCA_001603425.1 Bacteroidales bacterium Bact_08 | reverse complement strand
TCAAAAATCTAAAGAGATAAAAAATATTTTTATTAAAATATCTGTCTCAGCAGCAATAATTACTTTAATTATATGGCCATTTTTAAATATTTCAAATCCTAATGGATGCTCGATAGACATCGATAAATATAAAAGGGTATTTGAAGATAATTATATAAAAGTATATAATAAAGCGGAACAACTAAATCTTGAAGATAAGATATTTATAATAGAAACCTTGGATTTAATCAACAATCAAGCTATATCTATAGAAGAACAATTACCAGAATTTATGAATGCATGTGAAATAACACAACATACAAAAGAGTATTATACAAATAAAATAGAGAGCTTAGAAAGAATATCAAATACAATTAACCAATTAATTAATAAATAACATTATGAAAAAGTACATATTACTATCTATTATTGCTCTTTTTGCAAAGTTTATATATGCACAAGAGATTACAAAAGAGTTTTCTGTAAGTAGCTTTAACTCCATTGATGCAGGGTTTGTTTTTAATATAGAGGCTATTAAATCATCTAGCGAGAAAGTTATAATTATAGCTGATCAAGAGATAATGGATATTATTGAAGTAAAAGTCAAAGGAAATACACTATACCTTTCTGGATCAACAAAAAAATTATCAAGAGAGAGTCAGAAAAAAATTAAGAATATAAGGGCATATATTTATTATAAAGACATAAAAAAAATAGAACTATCTGGAGCATCATCATTTACATCAAAAGATATATTTAAAAGAGAAAATTTTTATATAGAAAGTTCTGGAGCAGCAAAAATTAACTCTTTAAAAATTGATGTAAAAAGTTCTATTCTCTCATTAAGTGGTGCAACAAATACTACTATTGATGGAAACTTAGGAGATAGTAAGATTGATGTTAGTGGTGCAGCTAAATTAAATATAAACGGATCTTCAAATAATATGGAGATTAGCTGTTCTGGAGCTGCAAATATTAATATTAAAGGGGAGATAAATAGACTTAAACAATCAATATCTGGCTCAAGTAAGGTAGTTCTTAATGGAAGTGGTAATGAACTTTCTAATATAGAACTATCAGGAGCAAGTTCTCTTAATGCAATCTCGTTTCCGATTAATAATCTAAAAATATCAGTATCTGGTGTCTCAAAAGCTAAGGTAAACGTTGTAAAAACTCTAGATGCAGAAGCAACATCGGCATCCAAAATAGAGTATAAAGGAAACCCTATAATTAATAGAGCTCAAAAAAGCACAAGTAGTTCAATTAACAAAATTGAATAATGTCTTTTAATCTCAATTTACTATCTTTATGGGAAAATTGAGATAACTATGAACTACCTAGAAATTCACAAAAAAGCATTTGTATTAGATTCTCACTGTGATACGCCATTAGAATTGAGCAGGGGTGCTAAAATTGACAAAAAAAGAAAAGAGGGTCATTTCGATTTAACAAGAATGAAAGAGGGTGGTGTAGATGCTGTTTTTTTTGCAATCTATACCTCAGGATCTCTCTCTCCAGATCAAGCAACCACAAGAGCTCTCGAACTAATTGCTTTTACATATGATGCTTTAGAAGAAAATTATAATAAAGTCTCTTTGGCCAGAAGTGCCCAAGAGGCTCTTTTTAATAAAGAAAGTGGACTAAAATCCATTTTTTTAGGAATGGAGAATGGAGCTCCTATTCAAAACAATCTAAGTCTATTGAGACTTTTTAATGATTTAGGAATTACATATATGACTCTTTGTCATTCAAAAGATAATCAAATATGTGATTCATGTGCACCCAAAACAGAAACTTGGGGAGGATTAAGCCCTTTTGGTAAAGAGGTTATTAAAGAGATGAATAAATTAGATATGTTAATTGATGTTTCTCATATTTCTGATAATTCTTTCTACGATGTTCTTAAATACTCTTCTAAACCAGTAGTTGCAACACACTCATGCTGTAGAGCCCTGGCAAATCATCCAAGAAATTTAACAGATCAGATGATAAAGGATTTAGCTTCTAATGGAGGTGTTGTTCAAATTAATTTTTATCCACCATTCTTAGATAGTGACTATGCAACTAAGTTTTGGCCATTATGCGATATTTTTGATGAGCAATTAGATCTTTATAGAAAATTTCCGAGAAAGCATAAAGAGTCATTTATTGAGGCAAGAGATAATCTATTCTCTATACCTAGGCCATCTTATAAAAGAGTAGTAGATCATATAGATCATGTTGTTAATTTAGTTGGTATAGAACATGTTGGACTAGGTTCTGATTTTGATGGAATCGAGATTGGTCCAGAAGGACTCGAGAGTATTGATAAATTTCCAATAATTACTAAAGAGTTAGTAGAAAGAGGATACAAAAAAGAGGATATTGAGCTTATATTGGGAGGTAATTTTTTAAAACTACTATAGGTTTTTCATAAAGTAAATAAAATGAGTCAAATTGCATTAATTACAGGGGGTACATCAGGCATAGGGTTAGAAACAGCAAAGGTATTGGCCTCCATAGGATACAACATTATTATTGTTGGACGTAGAGAAGATAGGCTTATTAAAGTCTCTAATGAGCTAATTAATAGCTACAAAGTTAAAGTTAAATATCTAGTTTTAGATATAAGAGATAGAGAAAGCGTATCTAATAGCATTAGTTCTTTACCTGATGAGTGGAAAAATATTGATGTTTTAGTTAATAATGCTGGATTGGCTGTGGGTCTAAATTCTTTTGACAAAGGGGAGTTTGAAGATTGGGAAAGAATGATAGATACCAATATAAAGGGATTAATCTATGTTACTAAATTTGTTGTTCCATTTATGATTAGCAAAAAAAGAGGTCATATTATCAATATTGGATCTATTGCAGGCAAACAAGAGTACCTAAATGGAAATATTTATTGTGCAACAAAACATGCTGTTGATTCTCTCTCTAGATCTATGCTTCTTGATTTAAATCAATATAATATCAAAGTATCTCAAATATCTCCAGGTGCAGTAGAGACAGAGTTTTCGATTGTTAGGTTTAAAGGAGATGAAAGTAAAGCTAATTCCGTTTACAATGGCTTTACACCACTTTCAGCAGAAGATATTGCAAATATTGTAAAATTTGTTGTCTCAGCACCTGAACATGTAAACATATCAGATATAGTTGTTTTACCAACAGCACAATCATCTGCTAGTACAATAAACAAAAAACTAGAGTAGGCAAGAGGCTATCTTTTTATCAATCTGATCGACTATCATATCTCTATTTTTATCATTTCTATTTGAAAAAATTAGATATGATAGTCTGTTTTTTAATGTCGCCTCATAAATTTGAAATCCTCCATTATCTCCGTAATGACAAACCTTTTCCCCTACATAAGGATTACTCTCAATAAACCAACCTAATCCATACATAGTATTTTTATGTGGCATATCATCAACCAGAACCCTTGGTTGTATCGCTTTAATGTAAAGATCTCTTAAGTAGCCATTTTGTAATGAGTCTTTCCAAGTGATAAAATCTCTAGCTGTAGTATATATCCCTCCATCTGCTTTTGTTGCAAAGAATAGTTCAGATCCATATTGATGTAATTGAAAAGAGTTTAAATCTTCTCTATAAGTGTATGCATTAGCGCAATTGTAAATCTCAACATCTTTATCAAAATAATGTGTATCCAACATATTTAATCTGTCAAATATCTCATTTTTCATAAAATCACAAAATCGAATGCCAGATGCTCTCTCAATTATTGTATAAAATAGCTGATAAGTTGGATTCTGATATTCATATCCCTGTCCAGGTATATATTTTAACTTCTCTAAAGAAAAGATATATGAATAAGACTCTATATCAGTAGCAGTAATGGCAAAATTTAGATTGTTTCTATCCCTCAGATCTGGAATTCCTGAGCTATGAGATAGAAGTTGTTCCAAAGTTATATTAGAGATATTACTATTTGAGTTCTCAGGGAACCACTTTTGAATTGTATCTCCCAAAGATAACTCTCCTCTCTTTTCTAAAAGAAGAACTGCAATAGCGGTAAATTGTTTTGATACAGATGCTATATTAAACTTTGTCTCTAATGAAAAAATATAATTTTTCTCTAAACATGGTTTTCCAATAGAGTGATTTGATATTATTTTTTCCCCGTCATGAAGGATAAACAAGACTCCTGGTTGAGAATTATTTGGATAAAATTCATTTAAAATATCATTTAATTCATTACTTAGCTTAGAATATCCCATATAACAGTTTCGTTTTATTCCTTATAATTAAGGTTATTATTAGTGAAAGCTATTAATAATTATTTTTCTTAAAAAATTTAAAGACTCCGAAGAGAATCTTTGAATATTTCTTATCCTGTCTCCTTTTGACACAAATTTATGAGTATATACACCATTTGGAGTGGCAACAGCAATCCAGAGTAAACCAATTGGTTTTTTTTCTGTACCTCCAGAAGGTCCAGCTATTCCAGTTGTAGCAATTGAATAATCGGAATTAAAATTATTTTTAATTCCAATAGCCATCTCTTCTGCGCACTCTTTGCTAACTGCACCAAATAAATCAATGGTATTTGAATTAACATTTAAAATTTTAGTTTTAATATCATTCGAATAAGCCGTAATACCACCGATAATGACTTTTGATGAGTTTGGAATAGATACTAATCTAGAAGTAATACTTCCACCTGTGCAAGATTCTGCAATAGATAGAGACATATTCATACTAGATAAAATAGATAATACAATGCTCTCTAATGTATCATCTTCATAACCATATATATCATCCTTTAATATATCTGACAATGATATAGCAGATTCATCAACTTTCTTTATGCTATCGGCAAAATCTCCACTATATGTAGATAACCTTAACTTTACTCCTGATATTGGATTTGGAAGATAAGCCAGATGAACCCCTTTGGGTAAAGAATCTTCCCAATCAGAAATTTTATTTGCTAACACAGATTCTGGTATACCAAAAGTATTAATTACTTTATGATAAATAAAGCTAGTGCTCTTTTCGTAAGTCGATATGGTAGACAGTGCTCTATCAATCATATCTTCCATTTCATAAGGAACTCCAGGTAAGGAGATTAAATAGCTTTTGTATCCATTTTTATCTATTGTAAATATATGTCCTGGCGCAGTACCTCTATAATTGATTATAACCTCTGAAGTATCTGGAACTAGGGCTTGATCTCTATTTAAGTCAGATAGTTCAATTTCTCTGACCTTACAAATTTCTTTGATTAGTGATAATTGAGATTGGTTGTAGACAAGTGACTTAGAGTTTGAAATAATAGATAAAGCTTGTTTTGTAATATCATCTTTGGTTGGACCTAACCCTCCTGTGACAACAACAATTTTATGATTTTCTATTAAACTATTTATAGTAGCAACTATTGATTCTAAATTATCTGCAATAGAAACCATTGATTCTACTTTATACCCCAATAAATTTAGTTTATTTGCAATAAATGAAGAGTTTGTATCAATAATCTGACCTATTAAAATTTCGTCTCCTATTGTACAAACACAAGCAGTATTTAACATTATTAACCAATTTTCTATGAATTTTTTACAATGTATTTCAGTGATTTTTTAATTAGAGATGGACCATTGTATATAAATCCAGTATATATTTGAACTAAAGAAGCGCCACTATTTAACATCTCTTTTACTTGAGACGGTGTCATTATGCCACCAACAGCAATAATAGGCAATTGACCTTGGGTCTTTTTAGCTATGTATTTAACTAAATCAAGTGACCTATTGTATAAAGGTAAACCACTAAGACCCCCATTTCCAATAGAATCGACTATATTCTTATCTGACTTTAGATTGTCTCTAGATATAGTTGTATTTGAAGCAACTATTCCATCTATACCCGATGCCAAAATTAATTCAATAATATCATCTAACTCTTCCCTTGGTAAATCTGGAGAAATTTTTAACAGAATAGGGCGATAATCATCATAATACTTTCTAAGTACTAGCAATCTATCAATAATTTCTGATAACGAAGAGATATTTTGCAAAGACGTAATATCCTTAACATTTGGACATGAGACATTTACAACAAAATAGTCTACAAAATCATATAGTTGAGAAAATGTTTTTTCATAATCATATGGAGCTTTATCCATAGGTGTTATTGTACTTTTTATAATATTGGCACCAACAATTGTTCTCTTATCTCTATTTTTTAGATTATTAATAGCATATTTAACACCCTTATTATTAATACCCATTCTATTAATAATGGCTTTATCTTTAATCAGTCTAAACAATCTAGGCTTTGGATTTCCCAATTGCTCATTTGGAGTTAAAGATCCTACCTCAATAAAGCCAAAACCAAAATCTGAAAGCTCATTATAAACTTGACAATTTTTATCAAAACCAGCAGCGAGACCAATAGGGTTCTTAAATTTCATTCCCATAATCTCCCTCTCTAATTTAGTATTATTATAAGAGTAAATAAATCTAATTATATATTTAGAGAAAGGTAAATACCTTAAAATAATTAGAAATCTAATAATAATATTATGCGCACTCTCGGGCGAAAAACAAAAAAGAGTAGACTTAATAATTTGAAACATTACTATAAACAGTTAAGCAGCGGCAAAGATAGTACAAAAACGTCAATTAACAGAAAAGGGGCGAATTTCTTCAAAAGTATTATCGTCATATACCATGATTATCTTTCTAAGAACTCGTTTTTTAGTACCTTTCTCTACACTAGTTTCTAATATTGGATTCTCATGAGGATGTAAATCAGACTTTATGTCTATATCTAGCTTATTATCTGCACTTTGGTCGAAGTTTAATATACCTTGATTTTCTTTAATCATTTTCCCTCTTCCTGTTAAAAGCCAGTCAGCATTTATATGAGGAAAACGAATTAATAGATTATGAATAAAATCAAAGCCTGGATTATTCCTTCCAGATAAAATATGTGACATACTAGATCTTTGGACACCAATAATATCGGCAAACTTAGCAGGCGATATCTGTTCTAGGTCTAAAATACTCTTAATTCTCTCTTTCATTTTTGTAAACTGATATGATTACAAATGTAATAAATATTTTGTTTACAAATGTAATAAAGTTTGATTTTACATTTGTAACTTAGTTTTCTAGAGAAAATATGAATTGGGAGTATACTGTTTATAACTATTTGAATTGTTAATTATTATAGTTGCTTTTAATAATGGTATGAGTAATTATAGTTTTACTTTACTTATATTGACTTATAGTACTCGTAATCAATTATATAAAATCAAATTATTAGTAAAATAGCCGGATATTAATACTATCTATATATATTACAAGTACTTTCTATTATATTTTAGTTAAAGTAAACAGTATAATCTATTGAATTATAGATATATATGTACTTAATAGATGTTATCTATATGGACACTCTTAGCCTCCGAATTGAAAATTAACAGCCTAGAGAACCAGCTCACTCTATAGGCAGTCTTGGTTACATTTGTAACTAATAGCGTTCATTAATCTAAATTCACATTTGTAATTTGAGCAAAAAGTTTTATAATTTAGATAAATTAAATCTCTTTATATATTTTTGCAAAAAATTAGAATTGTGAATATATTAATTGATCAATATAGCTACCACTTACCCGAAAATAAAATTGCTAAATATCCTCTCCCACAAAGAGATCTATCTAAACTATTGGTATTCAAGGATAATATGATAAAAGAGAGTGTTTTTAAAAATATTAGCAACTATATTCCAGAAGGCTCTCATATAATATTTAATAATACTAAAGTCGTTCCTGCTAGACTTTTTTTTAAAAAAGAGTCTGGAGCAAGTATCGAAATATTTTGTCTTGAACCTCATAATCCCCTAGAATACAACATGTCATTTGATGCTACTTGCAGTTGTAGTTGGAGTGCTGTAGTGGGTAATTCCAAGAAGTGGAAAGGAGGCGTCCTTTTATTCAATTCTCGTGGAGATATAAATGCCGAAGAATTAAATTTAAAAGCAGAGTTAATTAGCAAGGTTGATGATAAGTGTATTGTTAAATTCTATTGGGATGGAGGCTATTCTTTCTCAACTGTATTAGATATATGTGGAAATATACCAATACCGCCATATCTTAATAGAGATACAGAAACAATAGATAATGAAAGGTATCAAACAACATATGCAAAAACCAAGGGTTCAGTTGCAGCACCAACTGCTGGATTACACTTTACTAGTAGTGTTATTGATTCTCTTAAATTAAAGGGTATAAAAATATCAGAGGTATGTCTTCATGTAGGAGCAGGAACATTTATCCCTGTTAAATCCGAAGATGTAATTAATCATAAAATGCATGCAGAAACAATATCAATATCTCATACTGAATTGTCCTCTCTATATATATCATTAAAGAACAGTATACCAATTACGTGTATTGGAACAACTTCTATAAGAACTATTGAGAGTCTTTACTATTTTGGATGTAATATTTATAAAAGTGGAGAGCCAAATACTGTTACTCAATGGCAACCATATAATACAGAATATAAACTAACTATTCTTGAGGCAATTGAAGAGATTATTAACTGGATGGAAAGGCGTGGTATAGATAAATTTCAATCAAAAACTGAAATTATAATTGTTCCTGGTTTTAAATTCAAAATTGCAAATGCCTTGGTTACAAACTTCCATCAGCCCAAAAGCACACTATTACTTCTGATTGCTTCATTTATTGGAAATCGGTGGCGAGAAATATATGATTACTCACTTAATAACAATTTTAGGTTTTTAAGTTATGGAGATAGTTCTATCCTATTCCGAAATAATTCTTAATACTTTTAATGCTTGGTTTGCCCAATTAGATAACATAACCCCAGACTCGCTAATATTGGGCAATATATTATCTAATTGTTTTTTTGCTAATATAAAATAATTAGTATCTCCAGTAATTTTATATAAATCAATTAATACTCCACACATCATTGAATTGGCAGATGGCCTAACAATATCTATGTTTGACTCTCTTTTAAATGGTATTATTGAATCGCACTCTTTAGTATTTTGTGATTTACTAAACATGCCATTGCTTTGCTTATAAAAATTATCAATAACATAATCTGTATAACTTACAGCATTGTTTAAATACTCATTATTATTAGTCTCTAAATATAAATGCATAGAAGCATCGATAAATGCCGCATAGTCCGATAATGATCCAAAAAAGAATTGTTCTCCATCTAAAGAATATCTGTAGGCAATAGAGCTATTCTTATTTAGATTACTATCTAATAGTGTCTTATATAGTCTCTGTACAGTATCAATTAGTTCTTGATTACTATAAATTTTACTGTATAAAATAAGAGTTTTAAGAACAATAAAATTTGCCGATGTTATTATTCTCGGATCTATAAAATACCCTATATGCTCTTTCTCTCTCCCTTTTAATATCAATATATCCTCCTCTGTAAGCATTCTATATGTGTTCTCATTTCTTTTAGGAATCTGTCTATATTTGGAATCTATATTTACATCCAAAGATAGCGCCTCTGCAATGTATAAATACCTATCATAAAACAATATCTGCAACTCATTTAAAGAAAAGGTATAATATGACATACTCTCTGACTCATTATCTGTAAGTGAAATTGAAATAGGAAATCCATTACTATTACTTATAGATAATAAAAATTCAACAGACTTATTAATAGTATCTAAATAACTTTGTTTATTAAAAATTTTGTACGCTAATATATATACCTGAACCAAAAGTGCTATTTCTTCAATGTTTTTTTCATAAAGTGGAGTTTTATCACCAATATATATGGTCTTTCTAAAGAATCCTCCGTTAACTACATCGTATATAAGAGAATTCTCTAAATCCTCTAGTATTAACTCTATCTTATCTACATATTCACTTTTGTTATAGCTATTTAAATAATCTAATAATGAGTATAGTAATGAGCTATTTGGTATATAGGGATTGATTTTAACGAGATATTTTGAATTGATCGTCTCTTTAAACCATTTCTGTAACTTATTGTCGATTAAAAAATAATTAGATGAAATTTTGGATGAATTAGTAATAACACCAGTGTTTATTGCTCTTTTACTCAACTCATCGGCCATTAGTTTTAATTTTTCTCTACTATTTTTATTTGCATCAATAATTGAATTTGCAATTTCCATAAATACGTCTGGATCGGAATCAGAAAAAGCAATTATAGGTTGCCGATTTGGCATTATAAAAATATGATATGGTCCATTAGAAATATCATCATTTAAAAGTAGAAGATCTATTGCAATAAGGTAAGACTCTGGACGATCCTCTTTATCCTCTACTATTGGAATAAAATTATTATTTAAAATATTAATTACATTTTTATTAGAAAACAGAGATAAGGCCTTTTGTCTAACGGGTATATCTGTATAGCTTCCAATATGCAAGTAGATAATAATATCCTCCTCCATTGCCTTATGAAAAAGCTCTTTTGATAAAGTAAAATTCCAATTAATCTCGCCTTTACTTAATATTTTTATATATGGAGAACTACTTTTAAACATATATTTTATTTAAATTTGTTATTCATTAAACACCTATTATGAAAAAAAGAACAATATTAGATCTTTTTGAAGAGTCTGTAAATAAATATCCCAATTACACCTTTCTAATGGAAAAAATTGGTGATAATTATGAAACCTCTACATACTCTCAAGTTCACTTATTGGCAAAACAATTTGGCGCGGGCCTTTGTTCACTGGGAATTAAGCCAAAGTCTATGATATCGATCTTCTCCGAGGGATGTAATAACTGGATAATAGGAGAACTAGGGCTATTCTATGCTGGATGCATCAATGTGCCTATTTCAATTAAAATCGAAGAGCCTCAAGATTTGATTTTTAGACTTAATCATGCTGAGGTTAGCATAATAATTACATCTTCTAGACAAATTAATAAAATAAGATCTATAAGAGATAATCTAAAATATATAGAGAAAATAATAATTGTCGACTCTTTGGATGAATTACAAGAGGGTGAATATATTTTTTCAAATATTATCAAACTAGGAAATGATTATTTAAAAGACAATGATTCAGAATTTAACCAAATAGCACAGAGCATAGATAATCAAACAATTGCTACAATAACATATACATCTGGAACCACATCAGACCCTAAAGGTGTTATTCTTACACATAGGAATTATACTGCAAATGTAGAGCAGTCGCTATCTTTGATGTCTATATCTCCACAAAAAAGGATGTTAATAATCTTACCTCTAGATCATTGCTTTGCACATGTTGTTGGTTTTTATATAATGATAGCCACTGGGTCTATCGTAGCAACAGTTCAGCCAGGTAGAAGTACATTAGAGACACTAAAAAACATACCTATTAATATTATGGAGGTTAAACCCAATATTTTATTATCGGTACCAGCTTTGGCAAAGAATTTTAAAAAAAATATAGAGACCAGTATAAAGAAAAAAGGAGCTTTAGCAGAAAAGATGTTCAATTTTGCTCTAAAAGTCTCTTATTATTATAATAAAGAGGGGTGGAATAGAGGTTCTGGATTAAGTTTTTTAGTATATCCATTGGTAAAAATATCTGATAAACTGCTTTTTTCAAAAGTAAAACTAGCAATGGGTGGGCAATTAGAGTTCTTTGTTGGAGGAGGAGCTCTATTGGATATTGAATTACAACGCTTCTATTATGCATTAGGGATTCCTATGTTTCAAGGATATGGCCTTTCTGAAGCAACTCCTGTAATATCTACAAATACTCCATCCAAGCATAAACTTGGATCTTCTGGAATAGTAGTTAAGCCTCTAGAAATAAAAATATTAGATTCAAATGGAGACCCTGTTAAACAAGGAGATAAAGGAGAGATTGTAATAAGAGGAGAAAACGTAATGGCTGGCTACTGGAAAAACACTAAAGCAACTGAGGAGACAATTAAAGATGGCTGGCTACATACTGGAGATATGGGATATATAGATCAAGATGATTTTCTATATGTATTAGGCCGATTTAAATCGCTGCTAATATCCAGTGATGGAGAAAAATTTTCACCAGAAGGAATAGAGGAGATGATGGTATCTAAATCTACTATTATACAGCAAATTATGTTATATAATAATCAATGCCCATATACAACCGCAGTAATAACTCCTTCTAATTATGACAAACCTAGAGAAGATCTTATTAAAGAGATTGAAAAGGAATTATTAAGATATAGAAAAGGAGGAGATTTATATGGTATTTTCCCAGAAAGATGGATTCCTTCTACATTTATTATCTCTTCCGAACCTTTTAGCGAATCTAATAAGATGATTAACTCAACTATGAAATTAGTAAGATCAAAAGTTGAGGAGGAATATAAAGAAAAATTAGATTATCTTTACACATCAGAAGGTAAGAGTGTATTTAATAAGTTTAATATCTAAAACTAATGAATAAAAGTAAACTAGCATTTATTCTTCTTTCAAATATCGTAATAGTCTTCGGAGTTCTACTTCACCTCTATTTACCCTCTCCTAAGCCTATCAATTCAGACGAATTTTCTTCTAAAAGAGTAGAGTCATATATAGAGACAATCTCCAGAGAACCACACTCAATTCATCACCCTAAAGAGAGAGAAGTGGTAAGAAAGTATTTATCCAACAAATTAGAATCCTTTGGTTATAAAGTAGAAAGATATAAATATGACTCAATTATTGACAGATTTGGAAATTATATAAACATAGAAAACCTTTACACTAAGAAAGAACCATTAAATCCTAATGATTCAACATCTTATATCCTATTAATTGCTCACTTAGACTCAAGATTTAAACATCCAGTTAGAGACACTTTTGTTTTATCATGTGGCGCTGCCGATGATGGCTATGGACTTGGAATAATTTTAGAAATTGCAGACTTAGTAAGCAGAGATAGTGATAATTGGAATAATGGGATCAAAATTCTCTTTACAGACTCAGAGGAATCCGATCTTGAAGGAATAAGTAATGCTTATATTAATAATAATGAAATTTTTAAAAACGTTGCTTTAGCTATAAATATAGAGGCTAGGGGAGTAAAAGGTCCTGCAATTCTTTTTGAAACATCTGACAATAATCAAGCTTTAATTAAATATTACCAAAAAAATGCTAAAAAAAGGTTTGGATTCTCAATGACCTCCACTGTATATAATATATTACCAAACTTTACAGATTTTACAGTAATTAAAGATAGTATTAATGGCTATAATTTTTCTGTAATTGATAATTTAGAGTATTATCATACCAATAAAGATAATTTTTATAATATAAATCTAGCTTCTATTCAACACTACGGTGAACAAATCTACCCTATTGTATCGTCATTTCTGAGAGATCCAGAAATAACTGGTCAAAATCACTTTGAATCGACATCTAACTCTATATTTTTTGTCATTCCATTTATTGGGTTCTTTGTATTTAGTAAGAGTGTAATTATATTATTAAGCCTATTATTTATAATCACATATATCTTTTTGTTTTGGATATATTATGTACAAAAGCGAGTTAATATTAGAGCAGTATTAAAATCATTATTGAGTAATTTAATATTTATACTCCTAATTTCTGTATCATCATTTTATTTAATTAAGTATATTACTGTAGCCGATGGATTAGAATATAAGATAATGGGTTTAGCTCATTTGTCAAATCAAAATACTATTGAATTGCTATTTATAAGTATTCCACTTTTATTATTCACAATATTTTATCTTATTACAGACAGAATATTTATTTCTCCTTTAACTACAATTTTATCTGCTATACTTTTTAATTTTATCTTATCTATTGTAGCCTTTATTTTTCTAAAGGAGAATGTTGTATTCTTTGTACCTTCAATTATTGGAACAGCCTTTATTTTGATGAGTATTTTTAAGTATAATTTTATCTTGAATTATATACTATACATTATTCTAATTATATTTACAACCACAATCTCATACCTGTTATTCACTGCACTATCTATTGGATCTATAGCGTTTATATCATTTTACACTCTTATTTCTATGTGGATGATTCTTCCAATGATCAAGATTTTAATAAGAAATGATTAAATTATTTCTAAATTTGCCGCTTTATTAAAAAACTACATAATGGTTAGTGATAAATTTGACAGTATAAGACCATATCAAGGGAGAGAAGAGGAGATTTTAGCC
>LUYZ01000026.1 GCA_001603425.1 Bacteroidales bacterium Bact_08 | reverse complement strand
TTCTAAAATACGTCGATTTTTCTATTATTGTGTGGAGAAGCTGGAAAAGCTTCTCCACTTTTCTATTACCTGTTTAAAATCATCTGGGATTTCATTTTCAAAAAACATCTTCTCTTTAGATCTTGGGTGTATAAAACCTAATGTTTTAGCGTGAAGAGCGTGTCTTGGTAATAGATCAAAGCAGTTATGAATGAATTTTTTATACTTGCTATATAGTGTTCCCTTTACTACTCTATCACCTCCATATCTATCATCGTTAAATAGGGGATGACCAATAAAATCCATGTGTACCCTAATTTGATGAGTTCTTCCTGTCTCTAATTTACATTCAATAAGAGTAGTGTATCCAAATCTCTCTAATACAGAGTAATGCGTTATTGCATGTTTTCCACAAGATCCATCGGGAAATGCTTTAAATTTTAAGCGATCATTAGGATCTCTAGCAATATGCGCATTTATTGTTCCGCAATCATCTTTAACATTACCCCATACCAATGCTATATACTTCCTCTCAATAGAGTGATCAAAAAATTGTTTGGCTAAATATAGTTGGCTGTAATCGTTTTTAGCGATTAGTAGTAGTCCAGATGTGTTTTTATCTATTCTATGAACAAGAATACCCATTCTTTCGTCTTTAGAATCGGCAGGTTGCGAAATACCCAAATGATATGCAAGAGCATTCACAAGTGTTCCGCTAAAATGTCCATGGCCAGGATGAACAACCAATCCTGCTGGTTTATTAACTAATAAAAGATCTTCATCTTCATATGGTATATCAAGAGGTATGTTTTCTGGTTTTACCTCAAACCCTCTTCTTTCGTATGGTAGTTCAAGAGTGACAACATCAAAAGGCTTAACTTTATAGCTAGCTTTAGCCTTTATACCATTAACCAGTACATAACCAGCTTCCACTGCAAGCTGAATACGATGACGAGATGTCTTTTCTAGCCTTGATGTAAGAAATTTATCAACTCTAATTTGGGCTTGTCCTTTATCTGAAACAAAACGATAGTGTTCAAATGTTTCATCAAAATCTCTCTCATCATCTTCTAACTCTACCATAGACTTAATTGAGTTTTGTTTTATCTGTACTAAGGACTAAATCGACTCTTGTTCCCATTATTGATCCAACAAAGTCTGTAGGTAAAGGTGTTTGTCTAATGACAAAGCTAGATACAGTATCTGAGTAGTTTTTTACAGATGAGTCGTAAGTCAAAATTCCAATATTTAATGAGTTATCAATTAAAATATCTCTTGCTGTTGATAGAGAAAACCCTATAACAGACGGAATATTTGTTAGATTATCGTTGGGATTAAGTCCAACTTCTAGATCTATATAACTTTCGGTTTCTATCGGTGTTCCTGGGGCAATTACTCTTCTTTTATATTTTTGTGATAGCACATTATTTGTTGCTATATCTTCTACATAAGTTAATGTCCCAATATTTAATTGCCTAGCAGTTAGCTCTGCTTTAGCTTGACGTAGTGAAAAGCCTGTAACATTGGGCATATTTATTCTTTTTGGTTCAACAGAGTTAATCGTAAGTAAAATACGTCTATTCTTTTTTACTTTACTACCAGGAGTGGGATTTTGTCTAAAAATAGCTCCTCTAGCCATTCTTGGAAGAAATACTGAGTCGGTTACATCTAAACGTAGATTATTTTGTTGGGCAATTACATTTGCCTCTTTTACAGTTAGACCAGAGAAATCTGGTACAGATAGCTCGTTATTGTGACGTGTTACTAATTTTAATATAAAGGATATAGAGAATATTAAAGCTATAATAACAGCTAATCCTCTAAGAAGATTTTTTATAATCCAACTACTCTGTTTATTGTTTTTTGTCATCACACTCTTTTTTTTACAAAAATACTATTTTTTTATAATTTGGTTGTAGAAGCTATCTCTTTCAATTGCTGTATATCCACAATTGTTAGCTAATTTTTGGAGATCGGCAATACTCATTTGAGGAGATTGAATAGAGCCAGCCATACTATATATTTTGGTTGAGTCCTTAATTGTGCCATCGATGTCATCGGCACCATATAGAAGAGTAAGTTGACACAGCTCCTTCCCAAGCATGGGCCAGTAAGATTTGATATGGGCTACATTATCTAAGATCAATCTAGAGATTGCAAATGTTTTTAATGTATCCAAGATGTTGATTTCTGTAATATGAGATAGACTATTATTAACATTTCTGAATTTAAGAGGGATAAAGGCGTCAAATCCAAAACTCTCGTTTTGTGCATCTTTTATCATTAATAGGTGCTCAATGCGATGTTCTAAATTCTCTATATGACCATATAGCATTGTTGCGTTGCTTTTTATTCCAATAGAGTGAGCTGTTTTATGAACCTCTAGCCATCTTTCAGAACTACATTTGTCTGGACATATTATCTCTCTAATTTCTCTATTAAATATCTCTGCTCCACCTCCTGGTAAGACATCCAGTCCTCTATCTTTTAATTCGCTTAAAACTCTGTGTATAGATAATCCAGAAAGTTTACTCATATCGTCTATCTCTACAGCAGAGTAGGCTTTAATTGCAACCTCTTTTGGTAGAGTCTCTCTTACAATTTCTATTACTTTTAAATAATAGTCTAATCCTCTATTTGGATGTACGCTTCCAACGATATGAATCTCTGTATCACCTGGAGTATATTTAGATTTACAAAAGTCTGCTACTTGGCTATAGGTCATTGACCATGAACCTGGGTCAGATTCATTATCTCTTCTAAATGAGCAAAATTTACATCTGTGTATACATACATTACTGGGTTCTAGATGAAAGTTTCTGTTGAAATAAACATTATTCCCATTCTTCTCCTCTCTAACGTTGGTTGCCTCTAATGCTAGTTTGTTAATATTAGTATTATTGTATTTATCAACCCAATATGCTATTTGATCTTCTCTTTTCATAATTTAGCAATATAGCAAAAAAGACGCCGTAAGCGCCTTTATTTGAAACTTTATAGCATTTTCTTCTTAGAAACGATCTTCTGAAGATACAGTAAGTTTTTTGCGTCCACGACGGCGACGAGCAGCTAGTACTCTGCGTCCGTTTGGTGTAGACATACGTTCACGAAAACCGTGCTTGTTTCTACGCTTACGTTGTGATGGTTGGAAAGTGCGTTTCATAATATATATACTGATTTATAATATTTTCAAAATGGAGTGCAAAGATAAATAAAATGTTTTTAATATCAAATATTATTTGTTTCTATTAATGAATATTACGCTTTTATCTATAAACCATTCCTCTTGGAACCATTGACTAATCTCAATTTTGGATATTTGTTTCATCTCTATTTTGTTATTCATTACTGTATTGGAAAACTCTTGGTTTAAATCACCTCCTTTTAAGTATATTATACCTCTGTTATACTGTTCTATTTTCCCAATATCAATTTTTTGCCATACCCATTTAACAAATTGAGACAACTCTGTGACAGCTCTAGATACTACAAAATCAAACTTTTGATTAATCTCTTCTGCTCTAATTTGATTGGCTGTGATATTTTTTAGGTTTAAACTTTGTGATATTTCGCTAACGACGGTTATCTTTTTTTTGATTGAATCACAAAGGTAAAAAGAGCACTCTGGATACATAATTGCTAATGGAATTCCAGGGAATCCACCTCCAGTCCCAACATCTAACACTCTTGATCCTTTCGGAAATTGAATATATTTAGCAATAGCCATAGAGTGGAGTACATGATGAATATATAAGTTATCTATATCTTTTCTTGATATGACATTTATCTTCTCGTTCCAATCTTTATATAGAGGATATAGAGCTTTAAATTGCTCTTTTTGTTGGTCACTTATTTGAGGAAAGTATTTGAATATTATCTCTTCCATATTTCATTTAATATTTTTCTAGCTCTGCTAACTCTAGTTTTAACGGTATTCAAAGGTAGGTCTAATTTTTGAGCAATCTCTTCTAGGGCTAATTCATTTATAAATCTAAGTTCTGCAACTTTTTTATAATGTTCCGGAAGATTTTGAATAGCCATCACTATAGATTCAATTGCTTGATTATTTATTAATGACTCTTCTGGACTTAGGGTTGAGTAGTCTCTATCATTTGTTGGTTTTTCGTTTGCAATCTCATCGAGAGGTGTAGTTGTTACTCGTCTCTTTCGTAAAAAATCTAGCGCAGTATTATTAGCAATTGTATACAACCACGTAGAGAAGGCATATTTTGGATTGTATGTTTGTATATTATTAAAGCACTTTTGAAAGGTCTCTTGACATATATCTTCGCAGTCTTCTTTAGAAGAGATAATATTGTTAAGAAAGAGTATGATAGAGTCTCTATATTTTTTCACAATATAGTTATAGGCTTCTCTATCTCCTTGTACAGCTCTATTAATATAGTCAATATCTAAGGGCTCTTTCATTTGATGTAAATTTCTTAAGTGGTTTTTATAGCTTTTTAATGAGCTTCAAGCCAGTTTTTGCCCATCTCACACTCAACAGTTAGAGGTACTGAAAGTTTATATGCATTCTGCATTTTTTCTGTTACAATATCTTTAAGGATGCTCTCTTCTCCAGGAAAAACATCAAATACTAGTTCGTCATGTACTTGGAGTATTAGTTTGCTCTTTAATGATTTGTCAATCATTGTATTATATACCTCAATCATGGCAATTTTTATTATATCGGCTGCGCTCCCTTGAATTGGGGCATTAATTGCATTTCTTTCTGATAATGAACGTACTATTGGATTTTTAGAGTTAATGTCTGGCAATTCTCTTTTTCGGCCTAGAATCGTCTCTACATAGCCACTCTCTTTTGCTTGGCTAATAGAGTTTTGCATATATTCATAAACCTTTGGGTATTTGTCAAAATACTCATCAATTATCTCTTTTGCCTCCTTTCTAGAAATAGATAATCTTTGTGATAGCCCAAAAGCAGATATTCCGTATATAATTCCAAAATTTGCGACCTTTGCTTTTGTTCTTTGCTCTCTTGTTACATTTTCCTCTTCTACTCCAAATACTCGTGATGCAGTAGCAGTATGTATGTCTTTATTATTAATAAATGCTTCTACAAAATGTGGATCTTGACTCATATGAGCCATCACCCTTAACTCAATTTGTGAGTAGTCTGCCGACATAATATAGCCTCCCTCATATGATGGGATAAATGCTTTTCTTATCTCTCTTCCTCTATCAGTTTTAATAGGTATGTTTTGAAGATTAGGTTTAATTGAACTAAGTCTCCCAGTTGAAGTAAGTGACTGATTGAATGTAGTGTGTATTTTGTCACTTTTTTTATCAGCAAGTAGGGGTAGGGGTTCTATATATGTAGATATAAGCTTTTTGAGTTCTCGATATTCTAATATTTTCTCTATTATTGGATGACTATCTTTTAGAGAGCTTAGTGTCTCTTCGTCTGTAGAATAGTTCTTTTTTGATGTCAACTTGGCATTTTGTACCAATTTTAACTTTTCATATATAATTATTCCTAGCTGTTTGGGAGATGATACATTTAGATTACTATCACCAGCGTACTCTCTTACCTGATCTTCTATCTGATTTAATTCTTTAGTAAGGCTCTCTTTATATAGGTTTAAGTGATTTATATCAATTTTAATGCCGTTGACCTCCATCTCGGTTAATACATATATTAAAGGCATCTCAACGTTATTGTAAAGGTCCCATTGGCCATTATTAACAAGTTGCTCTGTGAGGTTTTTAGATAGTGCTCTATATACAGAGGTCTCTTTAATTATCGATTCATGTTTAAGTTCAGGATCAAGAGTACTAAACAGATCCTGAGGAGCGCTTTCGGTTACGGCTAAGTCAATATTGAGGTAGCTTTTTGACAATAGATCTATTTTATGACTTGTTTCTGGAGAGATAAGATAGTGCATAAGCTCAATATCAAGCAGATTATATCTCTTATCTATTTGATTCTTTTTAAAAATACTAATTAGTTTTTTTGTGTTGTATCCACAAAATGTTACTTGTGTGGAATTATTAATAAATTCAAAGAAAAGCGATCTTGAATAATCATCATTTACAATTGAATAGTTTTTATCATTTGCTAAAAGTATCGACTCCTCAATTAAAGAGAATGAAATGAATTTGGATAGAGAAACTTCTTTTAAAAAAGAGGAGATATCTATTTGTGATAAAAGCGATATTTGAGTTGATTGTGTTCCAGAGGTAATTTTATCTAACGAATTGGGGCTAGAGATATTAAATAGCCTTGATAATTTAGGAATCATATCTCGGATAGACTGAAATTCGTAAAACTCTATTAATTTTTGAAATGAATCGAGATTTAATGAGTCCAACTTTAACTGCTCCAAAGACCACTCAATTGGAACATTCAGGTCAATTGTTACCAATTGTTTGCTTAGTTGAATATATGACTTGGCCTCTTCAAATGCCTCTCTTTGTTTTGCCGATAGCATATCTAAAGAAGAGTATATGTTTTCTATACTTCCAAATTGAGCGATTAATTTTTTTGAACCGATTTCACCTACTCCCTTTACTCCAGGTATGTTGTCAGAACTATCCCCCCAAATTGTTAGGATGTCAATAACCTGTTTTGGATCTTTTATTTGGTATTGTTCACAAATATGATTTTGGTCTATTATTTGGAAATAACCAGTCTTTAATGGTTTAAGTTGAAAAATATTTTTTTGAACTAGCTGCCCATAATCTTTGTCTGGAGTAACCATATAAACTAAAGAGGAGATATCTTTAGCTGCCTCTTTTGCTAAAGTTCCAATTACATCATCGGCCTCAAAACCAGGCTTCATTAGTACAGGGATAGATAGAGAGTTAAGTATCTCTATAAGGGGCTCAAGAGACTCTTTGATTAATTCAGGGGTTTCGCTTCTATTTGCTTTATATTCTGGATATATCTTGTGCCTAAAAGTTGGGGAAGGCGGGTCAAATGCTACTCCGATGTGTGTAGGCTCCTCTTTAATAATTAGGTCTAGTAGAGCCCTAGTAAAACCATATAATATAGAGGTGTCTGTTTTTTTTGAATTAATCATGGGCCTTCTCAAGAAGGCATAGTACATCCTAAATATCAGGGCATGACCATCGATTAGTATAATTTTTTTCATTATAAGTTGTCTTGAGCAAACCATTCTACATAGGAGGTTGCTGTTTCGTAAAGTCTAATACTATGAAGAGATATTTTTTCTGGAAGCCTATCCGAAATTAGTTTTGAAATATAAATTACTAAATTTTCACAAGTGGGTTGAAAATCGGTAACAACTATATTGCAATAACTTTCTGATAGCTCTTTAATTAGTGGAGAGTCAAACCGTAATAATAAGGCGTGGTCTAGTTTCTCTACAATATTTTCATTTACAATTTGCTTGAGAATGGAAAAATCTATAACCATTCCATTTTTTGCAGAATTAAGGTCATCTAATGGTTCTCCCATTATTGTAACATAGAGTATATATGAATGACCATGAATATGTTTGCATTTGCCATCGTAATCCTTAAGAGCATGCGCACCCTCGAATCGAAACTCTTTAGTAACTCTAATTTTTGTCATAATTTTTTTTCAAAAGTACAAAAAAAGATCGAGAATGAAGTATTGGCAAATTTGCTTAAATAAGCGTTTTATTAAGTATGCTATCTATTATTTATCAAATTGTTTTGGGTTGATTAAAAAAAATAATTAAAATTGTGTATTAAATAACAATTCAGTACTTTTGTAAAAAATTTATTTGGACATGGCGATTAATATTCAAAACATTTTATCCGACAATGCAAAGTCAATGCGTAGATCTCCAATTAGAGATCTTCTAAGCGTTGCAAATAGACCAGAAGTAATCTCTTTTGCTGGAGGGTTTCCTAATCCATCAACATTCCCTGTAGAGGAGTTAAAAGTAATCATGCAAGAGGTTTTAGAAGAGGAGAGTACCTCTGCTTTACAATATGGCCCAACAGAAGGTAATCCTAAACTAAGAGAGATTCTTGCAGAAAGATATAGAGCTCAAGGGCTTGATATCACAAAGGATAATATAATGATAACTACCTCTTCTCAGCAAGCTATAGATCTAACTTCTAGGATATTTATTAGCCCAGGTGATACAGTAGTATGTGGTCTTCCATCTTATTTGGGAGCACTTCAATCTTTTTGGTCATATCAGGCAAATCCAGTTGGAGTCCCTAAAGATGAGGAGTTGGAGACAGTTGTTAGAACTCTAATTGCTACGGGCAAAAAGCCTAAATTTATTTATGCTATTCCAGATTTCCAAAATCCATCTGGTATTACAATGGATATGAAACAGAGAAAGATGGTTCTGGATGTTGCTAAAAAGTATGACTTAATAGTTTTAGAAGATAGTCCATATAGAGAGATCCGTTTTGAAGGAGAAGCTCAGCCACTTTTGTATTCTATGGATAACCAAAGAGTTGTTCTTTTTGGAACATTGTCAAAAACAGTCCTTCCTGGTTTTAGAATAGGTTGGATAATTGCTCCAAAAGAGATTATAGAGAAGTTAGTTGTTGCTAAGCAGTCATCTGATCTATGTACTCCTGTATTTGATCAAGCGGTAGTGGTTAAATATTTCCAAAAAGGGCTTTTTGAGAAAAATCTTGGAAAAACAATAGATCTTTATAGAACTAAGAGAGATCATATGCTGTCATGCTTTGAAAAATATATGCCTAATGGAGTATCTTGGACTAGACCAGAGGGTGGTTTATTCCTATTCGTTACATTGCCAGAAGGCTATGATACAACCGAGCTATTCCACGTTGCTCTCAAAAACGATGTAGCCTTTGTTATTGGTGAGGCTTTCCATTGTGATGGTACTGGAAAAAATACTATGAGAATAAACTTCTCTTTTATGGATGAAGAGAAAACAGAAGAGGGAGTAAAACGTCTTGCTAAAGCAATAGAGGAGATGTTTGCGAAAGGAGTAAAATAGACTTTAGATATAGTTTAATATCTCTTTATCGAACTTTAAATTGGAGTCTTTGAATAATTTGTCAAAGGCTCCTTTTTCTATTAATGAACTTGGAGTGTCATTATAGAAATGATCGTAACCCATTAACCAAATTTTATCGCATAACTTTATTGCTTGAGCAATATCATGGGTGGAGAAAATTATTGTTTTATTGTGAGTTATAGATATCTCCTTTAGTAGTTTAGTAATAATTATTTTATTAGCTATATCTAAAAAGGCTGTAGGTTCATCCAATGTTATGATTTTACTATCTTGAATTAAACTCCTGGCTATTGTTGCTCTCTGAAACTCCCCGTCGCTAAGGGTAGTACAGTCTCTATTGATATATTGCGATAGCCCAACTTTTGTAAGAGTATCTATTATTATACTCTTTTGGTCTGCTGTTATTTTCCCTAGCCAATTAGTTTTGTTGTATAAACTGGTGGCCATCATATCAAAAAGAGACAAGTTCTTTGGCCTTGGATTTTGGGATGGTACGTATGATATAAGAGTGGGGAAGATACTCGAATTAATACTCTCAATAGTTTTGTCAAGAATAAGAATCTCTCCGGTATGCCGTTTAATTATTTTGCATATTGTCTTCAAAAGAGTGCTCTTTCCCTTTCCATTAGCTCCAATAATTGCTATCATCTCACCAGGATTTGCATATGCAGATATGTTTTGATAGATAATTTTATCGTATCCCAAAGAGACATTGTTAAGTTTAAGAATTGAGCTATATCTATTCTCTTCTAGCATTTTTTGAGAGTTTAAATTATGAGATTTTATTTTTAAGTATTATGGCAAAAATAACAGGTACGCCAATCAAAGCACTTACTGTATTTATAGGGATTACACCAGAGCTACCTGGTAGCTGTGCAATTGTATCGGCTAATACCATTATAATTGACCCAACAAGAGCAGATGCTGGAATTAATACTTTATGATTTGAATCTTTAAATATCATTCTACTTATGTGAGGAACTGCAATTCCAATAAACCCAATTGGACCACAAAATGCAGTAACACCTCCTGCTAAAAGAGTTGTTGCAACCAAAATCCTTAAACGGGTTCTCTGAAGTTTAACACCCAAATTTTTAGAATAAACTTCGCCCATCAATAATGTGTTAAGATCTTTAATATTATAAATACTGATTGAGAGTCCAGTAATCATTAGAACAGCTAATATAAGAATCTGATTATACGATAATCCAGAAAAGCTACCCATTGTCCATACAACAAAAGATTTAAGTGCCGAAGCATTTGATAGGTACTGAATTAGTGATATTATAGCGCCAACAACACTTGCCAGCATTATTCCAAAAATAAGAAGAGATATATTGTCTTTTAATTTTAATGAGACAATAAGAATGATTGCAGTAATAATAGCAGCACCAAGCCAAGCACTAGATGCAATTCCCAAATTTGACATTAGAGATGAGTCAATAGAGAGCCCTAATGCCGATACTCCCATTACATATATAGCTACACCAAGGCCTGCTCCTGAACTAATACCCAAAATGTATGGGTCAGCAAGAGGATTTCTAAACAGAGTTTGCATCTGCACCCCGCAAACAGATAGAGCTGCTCCAGCCAGAATAGCCGTTATTACTTTTGGTATCCTAAATGATATTACAATATCTCTAACATAAAGAGGCGTTTCACTAGATGTTATTATCGATAATAAGTTTTCTATTGGTATAATTACTGACCCCAATGATAGATTTGTGATAATCAGAAGTATCAGTAAAAGAGATAAGTATATATAGTGTATTTTATATTTTAAGAATTTGCTCAAAACAATTTAAATTTTGAGCGCTAAGATAGTGCAAAAAAATATAAAACTCTTTGATTTTTATTTTGTAATTTTGCTCAATTATAGAACCAATTAAATTGAAGAAGATATGAGAACAAAAATTGTTGCTGGTAACTGGAAGATGAATACATCGGTTGCCGAGGGAGAGTTGTTAGTAAGACAAATAGATTTTTTACTTAAGGATAATACCGCACCTGTAGAGGTAATTGTAGCTCCTCCATTTACTCATCTTGTATCTATCGCCTCAATTCTAAAAGATAATGACAGTAAAGTTGTATTAGCAGCTCAAAATTGTGCATACAAAGAGTCAGGAGCATATACTGGTGAGGTTTCAGTTAAGATGCTCAAGGATTTGGGTTGTAAATATATTATTATAGGTCATTCAGAAAGGAGAGAGTATTTCAAGGAGTCTAACGAAGATTTAAAACAAAAAATGGAGTTAGTTTTGAATAATGGAATGCACCCAATTTTTTGTATCGGCGAGAATTTGCAAGAGAGAGAAGAGAATAGACATTTTGAGGTAGTTGCTGAGCAGATCAAAGATGTTCTTTATAGTTTCAAAGGAGCTGATGTTGCAAACGTTGTTTTAGCATATGAGCCTGTTTGGGCAATAGGAACTGGTAAAACCGCATCTGCTGCTCAAGCAGAGGAGATGCATGCATATATTCGTAGAGTTGTTGCAGATAAATTCAAAGGTTATGCCGATGAAATACCAATTTTATATGGTGGAAGTTGTAAGCCATCAAATGCTCAAGAGATATTTGAAGGAGATAATGTAGATGGTGGTTTAATTGGAGGGGCCTCTTTGGTTGCTCAAGATTTTGTTGCTATAATTAAAGCTCTAGTTTAACCATGGATTATTTGGAGGTCTGTTTTTGTATAGAGCCTTTTAAAGAGGAGTATACAGAGTTGTTAATTGCTCAGATATCTGAAATGCCTTTTGATAGCTTTGTGATAGAAAATAGTTGTCTAAAAGCTTATATACCAAAGGAGAGTTTTTCTGACTCACTCTTGGAAGAGGCTTTGTCTTCTGTAGACTATTCTTCGCTTTTTAAACTGGATGTGACGTGCAACTCAATTGAACATCAAAATTGGAATGCAATATGGGAGAGTAGTTTTAATCCTATTGTAGTAAGTAAGAGATGCACAATAAAGGCTGGCTTTCATAAAAATCTGCCTAAGACTAAGTATAATATTACCATAGATCCCAAAATGGCATTTGGTACAGGTCATCATCAGACTACTCATTTAATGATTGAGTCTATGTTGTCAATAGACTTTTCAGAAAAAAAGGTTTTAGATATGGGTTGTGGTACGGGTATTTTGGCAATGTTAGCAGCTAAAATGGGTGCAAAATCTCCCGTAGAAGCTGTAGATATCGATCCAATAGCTGTAGATTCAACAATCGAGAATAGTAGAAGGAATAGAGTATCTCATTTAATTGATGCTAAAATTGGAGATGTTTCAATCATTCATGAAAGGAGTTTTGATATTATCTTAGCAAACATAAATAGAAATATAATTTTAGCCGATATAGAGTCCTATTATTCATCATTGAATTCTGGTGGACTACTTTTGCTAAGTGGTTTTTACGACATGGACATTCCATATATTGTTAAAGCGGCTGAAAAATACTCTCTTAGACTATTGTCAACAGGCTCTAAAGATAATTGGGTTTCTATTTTGTTTAAAAAAGATTAAAAAAACTTTACAAAAAGTTTGCAAAAATAGATTTTTGTCATACCTTTGCAGTCCTCAAAGAAAGCGGGCATGGCGTAATTGGTAGCCGCGCTAGACTTAGGATCTAGTGCCGAGAGGCGTGGGGGTTCGAGTCCCTTTGCCCGCACTGAGAAAGGCAGATACCCTTTGGGATATCTGCCTTTTACATATTTAGCCGTTTTTTGAAAAATTATATAATTTATGAAGATCACACAAAAAAATGTAGATGATTTAACTCTTGTGGTTACTTTAGGTATAGAGCCAGATGACTATACAGAGAAAAGAAAAAAAATCCTTAGTGATTATCGTCGTAAGGCAGATCTAAAGGGTTTTAGAAAAGGGATGGCACCTATGAGTCTTATTGAGAAGATGCATGGCAGATCGGCTCTGTTAGATGCTGTGAATTCTCTTATATCAGATTCATTGAACAATTATATAACAGAGAATAAACTTAACATCATTGGAGAGCCTCTTCCTAACGAAACTGAGCAAAAGCCAATTGACTGGGAAGTTGATACACAATTTGAATTTGTGTTTGATATGGCTCTTGCTCCAAAAGTTGAGATTGCCTTATCGACAGAAGATACTATACCATATCATGAGGTAGAGATTACAGATGAGGCTAAAAAAGAGTATATTAACAATACAACTAGGCAATTTGGTTCTTTAGTTAATGTAGATCAAGTTGAAGAAGAGGATTTTATCATTGCAGATCTATCTCAAGAAGAGATGAAGATTGAGGGTACATATATCACACTAAGAAGCATTGCCAAAGAGGAGATGAAGGCTCAATTCCTTGGTAAGAAAGCGAACGAATCTTTTGAGGTGAATGTAAATGAGACTTTTGAGAATGAAAGTGACCGTGCTGCAATGCTAAAAGTAAAAAAAGAGGAGCTAGCTTCGTTAAATCCTATATTTACAGTTACTATAAAAGAGGTTAAGAGATTTAGTCCTGCAGAGATCAATCAAGAGCTTTTTGATAAAATGTATGGAGAGGGTGTAGTTAAATCTCAAGAGGAGTTTGATGCTAAGATTGTAGAGAAGATGAGTTCTGAGTACTCTTTGGAGAGTGACTATAAATTTATGCTAGATGCTAGAGAGGCTTTGATCAATAAGGCAAATCTTGCATTACCAGAGGAGTTTTTAAAGAGATGGCTATTCTCTGCTAATGAGGGTAAGTTCTCGATGGAAGAGATTGAGAAAGATTTTGATCTTTTCTTAAAAGATTTCCGTTGGCAAATGATAAAACAATATATAGTAAAAGAGCAGAAGTTACAAATTTCTAGAGAGATGTTATTAGATCATGCTAGAAGAGTTGCTTCATATCAGTTTGCAATGTATGGTTTAAATAATGCCCCAGAGGAGCAATTAAATCAATTTGCAGAGTCTCTTTTAACTAATGAGAAAGAGGGAAGAAAATTATATGAGAAGGTTGAGGAGGATATGGTGATCAATTATGTTAAGTCGGTTGTTACTATAGATAAGAAGCCGATTAAACTAGAAGATCTTCACGAACTAACAAAATAAAAATAAATTTAATGAGTTATGGCTACTGATTTTGAAAAATATGCTATAAAGCACCAAGGTATAAGCAGTCTGACTCTTCATAGGGTAAATTCACTATACAGTGCGTATATAAATCCTACCATCATAGAGGAGAGGCAGCTAAATGTTGCATCTATGGATGTTTTTTCCAGACTAATGATGGATAGAATAATTTTTCTGGGTGTTCCAATAAATGACGATGTTGCCAATATTATTCAGGCACAGCTTCTATATCTGGACTCCACAGAGTCAAAAACGGATATTCAACTTTACATAAACTCTCCAGGTGGGGGAGTTTATGCCGGGTTGGGTATATATGATACTATGCAATTGGTATCTTCCGATGTTGCAACAATTTGTACAGGTATGGCAGCCTCTATGGCAGCTGTACTGTTAACTGCAGGAGCAAAGGGTAAAAGATCGGCACTTCCACATTCAAGAGTGATGATTCATCAGCCTATGGGAGGTGCAGAGGGGCAGGCTAGTGATATTGAGATTACAGCAAAACAAATTTCGACTCTAAAGAGAGAGTTGTACCAAATTATATCCCTACACTCAGGTCAAGAGATTGAAAAAATTGAGAAAGATGCAGATAGAGACTATTGGATGAGATCTCCAGAGGCTAAAGAGTATGGAATGATAGATGAGATTTTGACTAACCCCAATAAAAAAAGATAGATGTCGTTAGAATATAATGA
The DNA here is from genome assembly GCA_001603425.1 of Bacteroidales bacterium Bact_08. Lineage (GTDB taxonomy): Bacteria > Bacteroidota > Bacteroidia > Bacteroidales > UBA932 > Bact-08. The sequence goes on along the minus strand of LUYZ01000026.1, from coordinate 9,443 downwards.
GTTTTGCTCTTTTTGTGGAAGGGGAAAAGACGAGGTTGAGATTTTGATAGCAGGCGAAGTTGCAACTATATGTAATGAGTGTGCGCAGCAGGCTGTTGATTACTCAAAAGAGATACTATCTTCTAAAAAGAAGGCAAAGAAAAGTACGAAACAGAAGGTACTTAAACCAAAAGAGATCACGGATTTCTTGGATGGTTATGTTATAGGTCAAGACCAAGCTAAAAAGTATTTATCTGTTGCTGTTTATAATCATTATAAGAGAATCGGCACATTGGCAGATAAAGACCTTGAGCTAGAAAAATCTAATATTCTATTAGTTGGTCCAACTGGTACAGGAAAAACTCTTTTAGCTAGAACAATAGCAAGAATGCTTGATGTCCCTTTTACAATAGTTGATGCAACTGTTTTAACTGAGGCGGGGTATGTTGGAGAGGATGTGGAGAGTATTCTTACTAGACTGCTTCAAGATGCCGATTATGATGTTGAGAGAGCAGAGAGAGGTATTGTTTTTATAGATGAGATAGATAAAATTGCTAGAAAAAGTGATAATCCGTCTATAACAAGGGATGTATCTGGTGAGGGAGTTCAACAAGCTATGCTTAAATTATTAGAGGGTAGTGTTGTGAATGTACCACCTCAAGGTGGTAGAAAACACCCAGAGCAGAGAATGATTGCTGTTAATACAAAAAATATTCTGTTTATTTGTGGTGGTGCATTTGAAGGTATAGATAGAAAAATTTCACAAAGATTAAATACACAAGTTGTGGGTTACGGAACACTTCAGAAAAAGGAGAAGATAGATACAAATAATCTTTTGAAGTATATTGCACCACAAGATTTGAGATCTTATGGTTTAATTCCTGAGATTATTGGTAGATTACCCGTTTTAACTTACCTAGATCCTTTAGATAGAGCAACTTTACGTACTATCTTAACTGAACCTAAAAATGCTTTAATAAAGCAGTATATAAAGCTGTTTGAGCTAGATGGCGTTAAGTTAAAAATAGAGGATGATGTTCTCGATTTTATTGTAGAAACTGCTTTGGAGTATAAATTAGGAGCTAGAGGTTTAAGATCTATTTGCGAGGCTATTATGATTGATTATATGTACAATATTCCATCATTAAATAGAAAGAGTCTTATTATTAAACTCCCATATGCTCAAAAGATGGTTGATAAGTTTACTGGGTCAATTGCTTGTTAGTATTTGATTTTGTTACAATTAATAAAGGGCTGTCTAGATAGGCAGCCCTTATTTTTGTATCAACTTGTATGAATATTATTCGGTATAATATTTATAGAATAGTGCAATTGACTCAATACCTTTATAGAATTGGCTTAGTAAATAGCTTTCGTTTGGTGAGTGTATAACATCTCTCTCTAAGCCGAATCCCATTAGTAGAGGATTAGCATTTAGAATTTGTTGTAATTCTGCTAACACTGGAATACTTCCACCGCCTCTGCTTGGAACAGGTTCGATATTATATACCTCTCCAATTGCTCTTGAAGCTGCTTTATATACATTTGAAGATATTGGGCATAGGAATCCTTGTCCACCATGGTGAGGAGTTACTTTAACTTTCACTCCTTTTGGAGCTATTGACATAAAATGATCTTCAAAAAGTTGAGCAATCTTTCTATGATCTTGGTTAGGAACAATTCTCATAGAAATTTTTGCATAAGCAACAGATGGTAAAACGGTTTTAGCTCCTTCTCCTGTATAACCACCCCATATTCCATTAACGTCTAAACATGGTCTAATTCCAGTTCTCTCCATTGTTGTATATCCCTCTTCTCCAGTAACTGCATCTATATCCAAGAACTTCATAAACTCCTCTTGATCGAATGGTGCTCTACCTAACATCTCTCTCTCCTCTTTTGTCAACTCTACTACATCGTCATAGAATCCTTTTATTGTAATTCTACCTTTTTCATCGATAAGTTTATCAATCATACTACAAAGAACATTGATTGGATTAGCGATTGAACCTCCGTAGTGGCCAGAGTGAAGATCTTTATTTGGACCTTTAACCTCAACTTGCATATATGCCAAACCACGCATTCCTACATTAATAGAAGGTATCTTCTCATCTATCATTGTAGTATCAGATACTAGGATGTCGTCACATGAGAGCATCTCTTTGTGTGCTTCAGCCCATTCTGGAAGACTTGGAGATCCAATCTCCTCCTCCCCATCAATTAAGAACTTAACGTTGCAATTAAGTTGGTTAGTTCTAACTAAATACTCAAATGCTTTTACGTGCATAAAACCTTGTCCTTTGTCATCATTTGCACCTCTTGCATAGATTGCGCCATCTCTAATTTCTGGCTCAAATGGAGGAGTAGTCCAAAGATTCAATGGATCGGCTGGCTGAACATCGTAGTGAGCATACACTAATATTGTTGGTTTGTTTGTGTCAATTATCTTTTGAGCAAAAACCACTGGGTGTCCCTTTGTAGGGTAGATCTCTGCAGTATCACATCCGGCTGCAAGTAGTGCCTCTACATATTTCTCGGCAGCTTTTTGCATGTCGGGTTTGTGTTGAGCCATTGAGCTTATTGAGGGTACTCTCAATAAATCGAACAGCTCCTCTAGAAAGCGTTCTTTGTTCTCCTGAATGTAATTTTTAATCATAATTATTAAATATTATTGTTTAAAATAAGGTGTCAGTTTAAATTATAAGAAATCTCTTAATTAATTATATTTAAAGAGTATATCTTATTGTTAATCCAAAATTATTTGGTTTGAATCCAGCATCTGTAATTATCTGAACTTTTGGATTCCAATCAAACGATATTGCAATTGGGGAGCTATGAAATTTATACTCTATTCCAGCCATTCCGTCAATAGACATCATAAAACCACTTGAATCTCCAACATATATCCCAGCTGAGGCGCCAGGGCCAGCAAAAAGTGATAATCCATCTACATTAACGTTATAATGAAACTGATATATACCAGATAACTTCAATTTCATCTCATCTTTTTTTAGTATATCCAAGTCTAGTATACCCTCTATAGCTCTATCTTTTGAAATAAACTCTTTGTAGCTAGCACCTATGCTTGAGCCTATTCTAAGACCAATTGCGTTAGTGTAGTTTTGAGAATATATTGTGCTATAGATAATAGTAAATAATAGTATTATTAATCCTCTTTTCATAATCAATTAAATTTATTGAACTATTAGTATTTTTTATTATAATTTGTTGATTATATCAGGTGTAATTAAAAATATTTAATTTCCTGCTCTTCTAATTCAGTTAATATATTGTTAGTTAGCCTACTTGCTCCAAGTCTGAAAAGATTGTTATTTAACCACTCTTCTCCCAAAATAGAATCAACTATGGCTAAATATTCTATAGCGTCTGTTGTGGTTACAATGCCCCCTGCTGGTTTAAACCCTATTTTTTTGCCTGTTTGATGATAGTAATCTTTAATTGCCATACACATAATAACTGCCGCTTCTGGAGTGGCAGCAGGCTCCATTTTCCCCGTTGATGTTTTAATGAAATCGGCACCAGCTTCCATAGAGATCATAGAGGCTTTATATATCTGCTCAGAATTCTTAAGAGCTCCTGTCTCTAAAATTACTTTTAAATGAGCTTTGCCGATAGCATTTTTAATTTGAGAAATCTCCTTTTTGCAACTATCATAATCGTTAGCTAAAAAATAGTGAAGAGGAAGAACAATATCAACTTCATCTGCTCCATTTTCTGAGGCTATTTTACATTCGAGTTCTTTGACCTCTAAAAAACTTTGAGAATTAGGAAATACACCACCCACTACAGCTATTTTAATATTTTGGATTTTTAAATTCTCTTTAACATGTTTAGCAAAATTTGGGTAAACGCAAATTGCTGCAACACTATTCAAATGAGGAAATTTAACACTAAAGTTATTTACTTTTTCTACCATATTAATAATGGTTTCCTTAGTATCTGTAGTGTTTAATGATGTTAAATCTATTAAAGAGAGAGCTTTGTTTAGGTTCTCTCTATTGTGCCATTTGTTGTGTTGAGATCTAATTAAATCTAATATTGGTGCTGTATTTGTTTGCATATTCTATATACATTTAAATTTCTAATATGTTCAAATTACTCTCTATTTTTACTATCAATCCATATTGTTACGGGTCCATCATTTATAAGCTCTACCTCCATATGAGCTCCAAAAACACCTGTCTTTATCTCTTTGTTGAGAGAGTTTTGGAGTTGGTCTACAAATCTATTATAGAGGGGTATTGCTATTTTGGGTGGAGCGGCTTTTATATATGATGGTCTATTGCCTTTTTTGGTCATTGCGTGCAATGTAAATTGGCTAATAATTAAAATCTCCCCTTTAATATCTACTAACGATAAATTCATAACTCCATGGTTGTCGTCAAATATACGAAGATTTATGATTTTTTTTACTAAAAAATCTATGTCTTCATGGCTATCCTCATTTTCAATCCCAAGTAAAACAACTAGTCCTTGATCTATTTTAGAGTGAATCTTTCCGTCAATAGTTACCGATGCTTTGCTTGCTCTTTGAATTAAAACTCGCATAATAATTAACCACTTATAGATACTTTAAATCCTCTCTCTATTAAAGGAGAAGCAATTTTCTCTAACTCTGGGATACTTACTTTTGTAAGATCCTTAGCAGGTGTCTCTCTATCTATAGTGTAAATCATAATCTCTCTTGGGTTAGTTTTATAAACTATCTCATACCAAAGATTTACATCTTCACTAATTGTTGAGTCTATCTCTATACCATTAAAATTTCCTTTTAAAAACATAGTTTGAAGTATATATTTATTTTTAAAAGGTTTTAAGTTTTCTATCATATTCTCTAGAGAGTATTTATATTGAGGCCTATCTAATAGATATATGAGATCTTCTTTTGCTGAGTCTATTTTGATAATTGGATTGTCTATTTTTAGTAAGGCGTTTTTTACAGTCTCTCTATTAATCATACTTCCATTAGTGAGCACAGATACTTTTGCCTCTTTGGCAAATAGATCTCTTAATTCAAGTGTTTTGTCTATAATTTTATGGAAATCTGGATGTAGAGTAGGTTCTCCATTACCAGAGAAAGTAATAGTGTCTATTTTGCCCATTAATTGATCGTGATTCATTAATTTATATGAGATAGCATCAATTACATCTTGGTATTTAGGAAGAGTTTTGTCTTGGTTAAAATCTTTATTAAAACCACACTCACAATATAGACAGTCAAAATTGCAAAATTTACCATGAGAGGGTAAAAGGTTTATTCCAAGTGATGTACCCAATCTTCTACTTTTAATTGGACCAAAAACAATTTGGTTAAATAGTATTGTTGACATAGCTATCTAAATTAATCTTGTAGATCTGCTAAGATCTGTTAGTTTAAAATTGGAGTAGTCTATATTATCAATAAGTACTACTCCGGGTCTTTTACCTACTTCAAAGGATCCAAGTACATCTTCTTTATTCAAAAATTTTGCCCCATTATAACAGCTCCACTCTAAAATTTCTATAAGTGGAATATCTGGAAAGAAATTTTGAATTGTTTTGATCTCCTCTACTATTGAAAGAGTATGATTACTAGATAGTGAATCTGTTCCAATTGTAATATTCAAACCCTCTCTTCTCATTAACTGTAAAGGTGGCAGAGCTTGGTGAATAAAAAGATTTGACAGTGGACATATTGCCCAATATAACTCTTTGATGATATCTTTTGCTTTTTGTATACTCTCCTTGTTGGTAAAGGTGTTGTGAACTAGTAGAACCTTTGCAGTATCGCTGATTCCCACAGATTTTACAATATCTAAAAAGTAAAGTAGTGCCGATTCTCCAGTAACTGGAGGAGTGCTTAATCCTCTATTATTGTACTCATCTGCCAACGGGCCCGTTCCATTTATTAGAAGTTGCTCCTCTTCCCAACTCTCTTGATTGTGATAAGAGAGCCAATTATAATCTATAGCTATTTTTGTTATATGTTGTAATAGCTTTTTGCTCATTGTATAGCAAGAGTGTGGAGTTGGTGCTGCATCTATGCCAAATGATTGTGCCTGTTGAGTTAATGAGATGACACCCTCTTCTATTTTAGGGACATCTTTTTCCTCTGTTCCAAATACCTCCAAAAATGTGCGAGTATATAGTTTAGATTTGGATTTTGTCTCAAAACTCTCATTACAATTACTAATATCTGCCATTGCAGATACTCCTGAGCTATATAGTTGCTCCATCTGGTATTGTATTGATTTTAATCTGGCCTCTTTATCGGCAACTTCTCTTAATCTATTTATCTGTCTGATAAAACCGGCCATACCGCTGTTTCTTTCAAACTTGTCTTGTAGATGAGAGAGTTCAATATGGCAGTGGCTATTTACAAATCCAGGGACAATAATCCCATTGTAAAATTCTGTGCTTGGAGTCTCGTGTGTAAGTTGCCCTATTTCTATTATAGTTCCATCATCATCTAAAGTCAATACCCCTTTCGGTATCGGGCTGAAGGAGTTTAGTGGAACGAGGTATTGTGCGGCTATTTTTCTCATAATCTATTTTAAAAATCGGTGATTTCCTCTCTATATCGTGTGCTGTAATATACTTTTCTAATAGGACCTCTATATTTATGTTAGAAAGAGAGTCTTTTGCTCTGTACTGCTCAAAAATATTAGGTTTTATAAGAGACAAAGAGTCTGAGAATCTGTGAAACAGAAGTAATGCTCTATGGTTAGAATTTAGATTTGTGCTATCTTTTCTATCAAGTACCTCTTTAAACAGAGCTAAATATTCATTTAATTGTCTTTGCCTCTCCAGTTTCTCTTCTACAACTCTATTTTGCTCCTCTAAAATTAATTTTGCGTTAACAAAAATCTCTTTGAGTTTGTTTGGCCTTCCAATATAATGGTTTATAGTATTGATGTAATCTATATGAGTATAGCCATATTTGTTAAATACAGCTTCGTATATCATTACTGTATCGGCTTTTAAAACAAGCTGATAATTGGTGTTTATATATCTGTCGGCTTTGTAAATTTCTGCAATTATTTTAGACATCTCCTTTTGAGGTATTCTCTCTTTGCTGCATGAGATGCACAAAAGAACTGATATTGCTAATGTAAGCGTTATTAAAATAGTACGATTCACTTCTCTTTTATTTATTCATTACAAAGTTAATTTATTATTATTATTTTTGTCCAAAAAAATATGAGAGTTCTTGTTTTAGGGTCTGGTGGAAGAGAGCATGCATTATGTTGGAAAATTTCTCAAAGTCCCAAATTATCGCAGCTTTTTTGCGCTCCTGGTAATCCAGGCACTGCCCATATAGCAACAAATATTCAAGTAGATCTGTCCAATTTTGAGTCTATTAAGGGGGTTGTTATAAAATATGAGATAGAGATGGTAGTTGTTGGGCCAGAAGATCCGCTTGTTAATGGATTAAAAGACTTCTTTGCTTATGATAACCAATTAAATAAGATTCTTTTTGTTGGTCCAGATAAAAATGGAGCTCAGTTAGAAGGGAGTAAAGATTTTGCTAAAAACTTTATGTTTAAATATGGAGTTCCAACTGCTAAATTTCAAACATTTACAAAAGAGAATAGTGATCAAGCATACGATTTTTTAAAGACTCTTTCTGCTCCATATGTGTTAAAGGCAGATGGATTGGCTGGTGGTAAAGGTGTTTTAATTTTAGATACTATAGAAGAGGCGTATAGTCAATTAAAAGAGATATTAGAGGGTAAATTTGGTTCAGCAGGAAATAGAGTTGTTATAGAAGAGTATTTAGCCGGGATAGAGATGTCTCTTTTTGTCTTAACAGATGGGACTGATTATATTTTATTACCCGAAGCAAAAGATTATAAAAGAGTAGGGGAGTCTGATACTGGATTAAATACTGGGGGAATGGGATCTGTTTCTCCCGTACCTTTTGCAGATGCAGAGTTTATGAATAGGGTAGACGAGAGAGTCGTTAAGCCAACTATTATTGGTATAGAGAAAGAAAAGATGGATTATAGTGGATTTGTTTTTATCGGCTTAATGAATTGCAATGGTAATCCATATGTTATTGAATATAATGTTAGGATGGGCGATCCAGAGACTCAGTCTGTTATGCCAAGAATAAAGAGTGATTTTTTAGAACATTTGATAAATGCATCAAAAAAGCAGTTAAGTGGAGATTCTATTGATGTATATAATCATACACAACTTACTTTGGTTACAGTTTCAGGAGGATATCCACAGGAGTTTAAAAAGGGATATCCAATTATTGGATTGGAAAAATTGGGTGCTAGTGACTATTTTGTGGCTGGTGCTAAGAGTAATGAAAATAATATTGTGACAAATGGTGGAAGGGTTTTAAATATTACTGCTTCTGGTAATAGTATTATTGAGGCAAGAGAGAGATTATATGATCTTGTAAATAGGGTGGATTATCAGGATATATATTATAGAAAAGATATTGGCTTAGATTTAATATAGTAAATATCTCAACAGCTTATTAATGAACGTACTTAATAGTAATAAACTTGCTTTTTATACTACTCCTGTTTTTTTGTTTATAGGAGTAGTATTATCTTTTACTCTTTTTGTGATTGATTTATCTCCTATTTACGCAGACTTATCTGATTCGCCTCTTTTTTACGGCTTTTCAGATTTTCTAAATCAAAGTCCAATAGTTAATTACCTGCTGTTTTTTATAATTTTTGTTATTTGTGCATTTTTGCTCTATTCTATAAATCGAAAGTTATTTGATAATCAAAAAGGGGCACTGGAACTTCTTCTAATGTATCTTTTTTTTAGTTTATCATCTTTAGATAGTTTAGTTATTACATCTAGTTTATTGGCGACTCCATTTATTGTTTTATCCTTTTATTATACTCTATTTTATGGAGAGGAGTCAAAAAACATCTTTTATAGCTCTTTTATTTTTTCGGTAGCAACCCTTATAAATTTTAAAATAGTAATAATTATTCCTGTACTACTATTTGTATTAATGCTAAACAGATCTGATATTAAGCGTGATTTAGTTTTGTTTTTTAGTGCATTACTCTCTCCTTACATTATAATCTTTTCTATTAGATATTTTATCTTCTTTGATTTTATAGATTACTCTTATTTCTTAAGAGATTTATTTATTGATATAAATTTAAATTTTGTCATCTTTAATAATCTAATACAGCTTTTTTTACTTATTTGTTTTGTGGTTATTTTATATAGTTCCATGTCTCTCTTTTTGAAGTCTACCTCAAAATTAACAGGGTTATCTTATATAACTTATGTTAGGTCACTAACTCTTCTTTTTTCAGTTTTAGTGCCAGTCTTCTTATATAGCTCTTTGATTAGAGACTTTTTTTTAATTCTATTTGTTCCTATGTCTCTAACTATATTTCAATTTGTCTATATAAATTTTAATGGAGGAGAGTCAAATCGTCTTAATTATCGATCTATATTGTTTTTAATATTATTTATTT
>LUYZ01000025.1 GCA_001603425.1 Bacteroidales bacterium Bact_08 | reverse complement strand
GGTCGGAACTTACCCGACAAGGAATTTCGCTACCTTAGGACCGTTATAGTTACGGCCGCCGTTTACTGGGGCTTCGATTCAATGCGTCGCTCTAAAGCTAACATCCCCTCTTAACCTTCCAGCACCGGGCAGGTGTCAGGCCTTATTCGTCATCTTTCGATTTTGCAAAGCCCTGTGTTTTTGTTAAACAGTCGCCTGGATCATTTCTCTGCGCCCTATCTCTAGGGTCCCCTTATCCCGAAGTTACGGGGTCAATTTGCCGAGTTCCTTAGCCATGATTCACTCGAGCACCTTAGGATTCTCTCCTCACCCACCTGTGTCGGTTTACGGTACGGGCTGTATATCAATTAACGCTACGAAGATTTTCTTGGAAGTTTGATTACCACAACTATCAAATTGTCCGAAGACTCTCTGTACTGTCGGCCGTCAGCATTACTAAGCTATTAACCTAATAATATACCTTAGACCTTTAACCAACTATTCCGTCAGTTGGCGTGTGTGTCACTACTCCGTCTCTCCTTCACTCAATATACAGGTAATGGAATATTAACCATTTGTCCATCGAATTCACCTTTCGGCTTATCCTTAGGCCCCGACTAACCCTGATCCGATTAACGTTGATCAGGAAACCTTGGGTTTTCGGTGTGCAGGTTTCTCGCCTGCATTATCGTTACTTATGCCTACATTTTCTTTTCTAACCGCTCCAGCATACCTCACAGTACACCTTCGGCGCTGACTAGAATGCTCCCCTACCACTCTTTACAGAGTCCAAAGCTTCGGCAGTGTGTTTGATGCCCGTTTATTATCCACGCTCAGTCGCTCGACTAGTGAGCTGTTACGCACTCTTTAAATGAATAGCTGCTTCCAAGCTAACATCCTAGCTGTCGCTGCAACCGAACATCGTTCTATCAACTTAACACACGTTTGGGGGCCTTAGCTGTTGGTCTGGGCTCTTTCCCTCTCGCCACCGGACATTAGCACCCGGCGACTCACTCCCAATTAACACTTATCGGCATTCGGAGTTTGTCAGGAATTGATAGGCGGTGAAGCCCTCGCATCCTATCAGTCGCTCTACCTCCGATAAGCTATAGATTGAGGCTGTCCCAAAAGACATTTCGGGGAGTACGAGCTATCTCCCAGTTTGATTAGCCTTTCACCCCTACCCTCAACTCATCCAAATCCTTTTCAACGGAAACTGGTTCGGTCCTCCACAGCCTGTTACGGCTCCTTCAACCTGGTCAAGGGTAGATCACAAGGTTTCGCGTCTGCTCCCACTAACTTAGCGCCCTATTAAGACTCGCTTTCGCTTCGGCTCCGTACCTGAAGTACTTAACCTTGCTAGTGAGATGCAACTCGTAGGCTCATTATGCAAAAGGCACGCCGTCATCCCCTAAAGGACTCCGACCGCTTGTAAGCGAACGGTTTCAGGTTCTATTTCACCCCCCTGTTCGGGGTACTTTTCACCTTTCCTTCACAGTACTGGTTCACTATCGGTCTTCTATTGGTATTTAGCCTTACGGGATGGTCCCCGTAGATTCAGACAGGATTCCTCGTGTCCCGCCCTACTCAGGATATCGCTATAAATTATAAAAAATACGTGTACGGGATTATCACCCTCTACGACCCAATTTTCCAATTGATTCCACTTCTTTTTATAACTCAATGTCGCGATCCTACAACCCCAACATTGCCGAAACAATATTGGTTTAGGCTATTCCCCTTTCGCTCGCCACTACTCAGAGAATCGATATTTCTTTCTTTTCCTGCAGGTACTTAGATGTTTCAGTTCCCTGCGTTGGCTCATCTTGCGATGTGACTGGCCTTCAGCCAGCCGGGTTGTCCCATTCGGATATCTGCGGATCAAATCATGTTTGCTGATCCCCGCAGCTTTTCGCAGCTTACCACGTCCTTCTTCGCCCATAGAAGCCTAGGCATCCTCCGTTCGCCCTTAAGTAACTTCTTATTACTGAAATTGTAGTCCCTTAAATTTCTTTAACAGACTATAATATTATTTTTTTTACTCGAAATAAATCTAAATTTATCTCATTGTGTTTGTATTTTACCTCTATTATCTCTCTCAAAACTTCAAAGAACTAT
>LUYZ01000024.1 GCA_001603425.1 Bacteroidales bacterium Bact_08 | reverse complement strand
TATGTTTAGATTGTGCTTAGATCCTACACCCACTCTCAATGGTTTAGATAGCCAATATGTATCTAGGCCCTCTTCTATAAGCTTCTTTCTTTGGTTATATAGAGCAGTCGCTTTAATCTGTTCGTCCAAATTATTTGGAAAACTATATACCCCCTCTATACGCTCTATCTCTAGCTTTTCTCTTGCATTGGCAAGGTTATAACTAGTTAAATCTGGCATAGAGATATCCATACTGCCAGTGTATGTTACTCTCTGTTGAGAACCTGTTAGTTTTTTGGTCTCAATAACAACAACACCATTTGCCGCTTTAGAGCCATATAGAGCTTTTGCCGATGCATCCTTTAATATGGTAATGCTCTGAATTCTATTCATATCCATATCCATAACTCTCTCAACGCTAGTTTCAAATCCGTCTAAAATAAATAGAGGTGTATTGGGAATATTGCCATAGTTCCCTTTTAGCTCTACAGCAAGGTTACTATTATCGGGGAAACTAGAAGTTCCTCTCATCTCCATCATAGGAAGGGCATTAGGATTTTATCCTGCAGCAAAATTTTCCATTATATATATAGATGGGTCTATATTTTTTAATGACTCAAATACGTTTCTATTTCCTACTCTCATTAACTCTTGAGAAGAGATTGTAGAAACCGAACCTGTAAAACTCTCTGCTCGCTTCTCAACTATTCCTGTTACAACCACATCTTCTAGGGTATTTAAGCTCTCTTTCATTGTAACTAAAAATGAGCTTCTATTGTCTAGATTGACCGATATATCGTCCATTCCAATCATTCTAAACTGAAGCCTACTATCGGGTGTAATGGAGGGAACTGGTATATCTAGAACAAACTTACCCATATCATCGGTATAAGTTACTATTCTAGTGCCAATTAATTGCACAACAACTCCTGCTAGAGGTATCTTTTGGGTATCAAATACCTCACCAGTAATTGATAATACTCTTTTTTGCGGAAGTTCCTTCTCTTTGATAACAATTTGGTTTCCTGTTATTTCATAAGTAAGGTTGGTTGGCTTTAGTATCAGATTAAGAACATCTGAGAGCATTTGACCATTTGCTTTAATAGTCACATAAGAGGCCTTTTTTACATGTGAATCCGTGTAAAAAAACTTGAATTGTGTTTGAGCCTCAACCTCTTTAAAGAACTGGGTTATCGGCACATTTGTTAGATCTAGAGTAACTCTTACCTTTTGAGTTACCCCCCATGCGGGAAAAGTTCCCACACAAATCGCTATGCTCAGAACCAGAAGAGATCTGAGTCGCGAATAGAAAAAGTTTTTCATAATTAAGTTTGGGTTAGTTTGGGTTAATTTGGGTTAGTTTAAATGATTTTCTATATATGTTGTTTGAGATTATTTACTGTTTTTTGTTTGCGTAGAGTTATTTCTAGTCTATCCTTTTGTTTGCGTAGAGTTATTCCTTATTCTCAATTATCAGATTTCCACTATCTACTCTGTATTTAATATTTGCACTTATTGAGATAGCCTTCATTGCTGCCTCTATGTCTTCTCTGTCGAACCTTCCATTAAATCTTTCATGAATAGAGACAGAAGATCTGTTTATTATTTTAACTCCGTACCAAGAAGAGAGGCTCTCAACCAGCTCTTCAAAGTTTTGTCCGTGAACTACCAACACTCCATCTTTCCACATTGTTAATAGTTTAGAGTCCACACTATTTACTATTGTATTTTTGCTACTTCTATCCATTTTTAACTGTTCATCTGGCTTAATTAGATAACTTTCACCATTGGTATGAACCTTTACCGATCCTTCTACTAGTATAACCGAAGTGTTTTGAGATGTCTCTCTGGACTCAACATCAAAAGATGTCCCTAATACCAATACATCCATGTCAGATGTTTTAACAATAAATGGGATATCAGATTTTTGGACTTCAAAGTAGGCCCTTCCCTTTAATGTAACTTCTCTGGTATCTCCAGTAAAACTTGTTGGGTACTGAAGATATGAGTTAGATGTCAAATAGACTTTAGATCCATCGGCAAGTACTAACGCTACTCTCTCTCCTGCTGGAGTTGTTATGGTCTGTGATTTACTTTGGGTTTGAGATGGCTGTGATTTACTTTGGGTTTGAGATGGCTGTGATTTATCTTCACTTGTTTGAGATAGTTCATTACCATCCATTACTCCAATTGGAATTGTTGTTAAATAGTTTGCAATCCCCTTCATCTTGATTGACTGACCATCGGCACTCTCAATAATAACAGAGTCTTTTGAGAAATTCAGAGCATTAAAATCTACAATGTCAATCTGGGTGGATGGTGTCATAAGTAACAAACGCCATATTCCCATTATAAGTAATATGGATGCAGCGCTTGAGAGTATTGTAGCAACTCTTTTCCTTCTGCTCTCCCTTCTCTTAGATGCTCTAATATAAGTAAGGAATTTTGCCGAAGATTTTGATGAACTATGTAAGGTTGTTGAGGTAGCTGGGGAGGATGAAATTTTGTGGCGGTGATCTATGTAAACATGCCACATATCTTTAAATCTATCAAAATAGATCTCATTCTTATAATCCTTAATCCATTCAGAAAAGAAAAGAATCTCCTCTTTACTTGCAGAACCATTTAATATAGAGGCCAATAATGACTCTATTTGAGGATTGGTATATGTGCTGTTATTGTTTTCCATAATCTAACATCTATAGGTAAGACGTAAAAATATGAAAACACCCCTATATAAAGATGATTTTTTTAAATAATTACAAATTGAAAGCATGATTTATCATGCAAGAATTTTGCAGATAATCTAATTAATATAGAAAAGTGTGTGTGTTATTAAACAAAATCTAAAGTTATAAAGGCATAAGCATCAACAATAGCCAGTCCAATTTCTGTCTAAGTTTCTTTAGTGCGCTTGACATCTGATTCTCTACAGTTTTAATAGAAATGCTTAGCTCTTCGGCAACTTTTGTATACGATTTGCCCTCTATCTTACACTTTATAAATACCTCTTTACATTTGTCTGGAAGTTGGTTGATTGCATCAAGAATAATTTTTCTATTTTCTGAGTCTATCAACTTTAGTTCGGCATGTGGATCTTGAACTATTCTATTGAAGAACAAATCAGTAAGTCCTAAATCTACATATTTCTTATACTGCTTTTGTTCTCTAAGATAAGAGATACAATTATTATATACAGATCTATATAAATAAGATTTAAGAGAATCTGTAATCACAATCTTTTTTCTATTGTCCCAAAACTTACAGAAAGTAGTATGTACAATCTCTCCAGCTACATCATAATTGTTAACTATTCTATAAGCATATGAACATAGAGGGAGATTAAAAGTATTAAATAGCAGAGTGAAGGAGGCCTCATCGCCCCTTTGGAGTAATTCATAAAAACTTTTGCTATTTATATCATTTGACATGGCCGTAAAGTTATAAAAAAAATTTACACTCACTCATCCTCTCTTTTTAAGCGGTATATTAGTTTTCTATCCATTTCCCGCCCTTTTTCTTTTCACAAGCCCCTTACAACCAGCAATACTCTTTTCTCTTTCTCTGCTCTACCTTGATTCCCAGCCCTACCTAGATCCTAAACTCTTTTCATCTCTTTCTCTGCCCTACCTTGATCCTAGACTTTGCCCTTTTGCCCTGCTGCTTTGCCCTGACCCTCTGCCCCTTAGCCTCTCACTCTGTCGCTGTCTGTTCCTTCTCTCTGGCCCTCAGTCCTTTGCCGTTTTGTTTTGTCCCTGTCTCATTTTGCCTTTTGCCTTTTGCCTTTTGCCTTGCTGTTCTTGGCTGTCTCTCTGCCTTTTACCCTCTCACTCTGCCGCTGTCCGTTCCTTTTCTCTGTTCCTCAGCTCTTTGCCGTTTTGTTTTGTTTTGTTTTGCCGGTCTCCTGCCTTGCTTCTACAGCTTCATGCTCTCCTGCTGCAACAAAGTTTTTTAAGAGGCACCTATTTTCTTTTCTGTTTTTTCGGGGACTGCGGAACTCCTCACTGTCGTTCGTCAAACAGTCCTCGTCCTTTTCCT
>LUYZ01000146.1 GCA_001603425.1 Bacteroidales bacterium Bact_08 | reverse complement strand
AGTACAATAGTTGTATTTAGAAGAGAGATCTGGTCATTGATAAGTGGCTTTTTCAAATTTAAATATAATAGTGAAACTTCATATATTCTTAAAATTGGGGTGTCAATGATTCCGGTGTTTATTGTGGGAATATTCTTTAAAGATTTTGTTACATCAATTTTTGCTTCGGGTCTATTAGTAGTTGGTGTATCTTTATTGATAACCTCGATGTTGTTATTTTTAACGAATAGTATAAAAAAAACTTCAGAAGGAGAAGTAACATATTTAAAAGCATTTATTATAGGAATAGCCCAAGCTTTTGCAGTGCTTCCAGGAATATCTCGATCTGGCGCTACCATCTCTGTGGGATTGTTGGTGGGTGTAGATAAAGAGAGAGTTGCAAAATTCTCTTTCCTAATGGTGCTTATTCCCATTTTAGGTGAAACATTTTTGGAGTTAATTTCGGGTGATTTTGCTGGTGAGACAAGTGGTATTGATCCAATTTCCCTATTTGGAGGTTTTGTTGCTGCTTTTGCTGCAGGTCTTTTTGCTTGTAAAACAATGATTGCATTAGTAAAAAGAGTGAAGCTTACAGGTTTTGCAATTTACTGCCTAATTATTGGTGTTGGAGCTATTTTGTATAGTTTAATATCTTAATATTGTGAATAAGAGGTTACATCTTTTTATTTCTGATGTTCATTTAGGATTGAGGGCATTTGACCCAGTTGAGAGGGAGCATAGATTCTCTAGTTTTTTGTATAATTTGCCGAGGGAAGTTGAATCTTTATATTTATTAGGAGATATTTTTGATTTCTGGTATGAGTATAAATATGTAATTCCAAGAAATTTTACTAGATCATTAGGTGCACTTGCTTATTTAAAAGATAGGGGTGTTAATATTTTTTTTATAAGAGGAAATCACGATGTTTGGACCTATAACTATTTGAGAGATGAGATTGGTGTTGTTATGTTGGATGAGTTAGATATTGTAGATATCTACGGGGTTAGTTTTTGTCTTGGACATGGAGATGAATTGATAGGTGATAAAATGCATTTAATGTTAAAGTCTATTTTCAAAAATAGATTTTTACAAAAGGCATTCAGTTGTATCCATCCAAGATGGGCATTTGGTTTGGCATATAGATGGTCTAAGCATAATAGACTAACTAGAGGGGGAGATTATAAATTTAATGGAAAAGAGTCTTCTCTCTATACATTTACAAAAAACTATATAGAGTTAAATATTAACAATAAGATAGAGTTTTTTATTTTTGGTCATTTACACACGCCAGGTCATGTTGAATTAGATAATGGATCTAATTTATATGTTTTGGGTGAGTGGATTCATAATTGTGACTTTTTAGAGTATGATTCAATATCTAAAAAGATGAGATGGATAGATAAAAAAAATCTAGATTATTTTAAAAAATAGAGTAGTATAAGTTGTCAAAAGTTCCTCTATGATACATGATAACTAGTTCTTCAACTTGGCGATCTTCTCCAAATTTGTCGTATGGTTTTTTTAGATCAGAACCAAATAGTCTTGCAATACCCTGCCAAAAACCTGCCGCAACTCCCCCTCTGTATGATCTTATGATTGAGTGAGAACTTTGACCAATCTCTCTGTCTATTAGTTTAAGCAATAGCCTGCCTTGTGAGATTGACATACTTCTTAATGGTTTTTCAAAATCCTTAAAGAGGTCTTTTTCGAAATCTCTAATGAACCTCTCTCGTTCTCTCCTTGTGAACTTTTTTGATGATAGCACACTATCGGCATACGTAATTTTTTCTTTTGCAATTAGAGCGTATGGATATGTTTTTTTAAAATTGTATACCAATCTATAGAATTCTCGCCACTCTCTGTTGCTCTTTCTATTGTTATCTCTATTAATTACGTATATTTCATTTAATCTAATGAAATATATAGTGTCCTTTTCATTTGATTTGTTGGAATTAGAAGAATAATCTTCCCTTTGAGCTGGATTTTTAACCATCTTATTCTGAGAGAATAATTTAGAATATCCAGCAAAAAAAAGAAACATAAATATAATAAGTGCTCTTTTTTTCATAAAATTGTAAAGACTATATCTTTTGTATACTTATCAATAATTGGACCAAAAGGCGTATATTTGATAAAAAACTGAAAACAAATTATGGATTTATCAACATTTGGCCCTTGGACTCTCTTTTCTGACATAGGTTTAATCTCTGTTTTATTGCTAATTGGTAAGTTAATACGAGTAAAATCAAAGTTAATACAAAAATTGTTTATTCCTCCATCATTAATAGCTGGTTTTTTAGGTTTAATTTTGGGTCCCAATGTTCTATCTATTCTTCCATTCTCATCTTTTTTAGGAACATATGCAGGAATATTAATTGCATTAGTGTTTTCATCTTTAGCATTATCTTCGTCGTCTTTCTCTTTTGGTGCTATATCAAAGCGTGTTGGACCAATTTGGGCATATGCTCAATTAGGAATGTTATTGCAGTGGTCTATAATAGGTATTTTTGCCTATTTTGTCTTTTCATTGATATGGCCTACTTTGCATCCAGCTTTTGGTGTTATGCTCCCTACTGGATTTTACGGTGGGCATGGAACAGCAGCTGCAATAGGCAATGCTTTTGATGGATTAGGTTGGGAAGATGCGACTACACTTGGAATGACAACTGCAACAGTTGGAGTAGTGATCTCTATAATTGTCGGATTATTAATGGTTAAGAGAGCAACATTAAAGGGAGATACCTATTTTGTTAAAGATTTTAAAGAGTTACCTCAAGAGTTAAAAAGTGGCTTAGTACCTCAAGAAAAACGTGAGGCTTCTGGATTCTCAACGACTTCGTCTATTTCCATTGATTCACTGGCATTTCATATCGCTTTTATTTGTGCAATAGCATATCTTGGATATCAAGTAAGTAATGTAGTAAAAGGGTATAGTCCCAAGTTGGAGATACCTGTCTTTTCTGCTGCATTTATTATTGGGCTATTACTTAAAAGAGTTTTATCAAAATTTGGAGTTTCAAAATACATATGTAACATCCAGACAAATAAATTGGGTAGTACATTTACAGATCTTCTAGTAGCCTTTGGGGTAGCTTCAATAAAAATAGGAATTGTTTTAAAATATGCTGTTCCTCTTTTAGTTTTGCTAGTGTTAGGCTCTATTATAACATACTATATAACATTCTATTTGGGAAAGAAGTTATGTAAAACCTATTGGTTTGAACGCTCTATTTTTGCATGGGGTTGGTGGACCGGTACAATGGCAATGGGTATTGCGTTGTTGAGAATTGTCGATCCAAAAAGTGAAAGTAATGCGATGGATGATTATGCCTTAGCCTATTTACCTATAGCTCCTATAGAAATAATAATTATAACCTTTATTCCTATCTCATTTGCTTCCGGATATGGATTGTGGTTTTTATCCGCAATTCTGTTGTTTGCCTTTTTAGTTGTATTTATAATTAAAAAGATGGGTTGGTGGATAAGATAAAAATTTTATCAAAATAGACAATATTTTATGCTGATTCTTTTGCACTTATAATTTTTTTGGTATATTTGCATCCCACTAATTAGCTATTGAATAAGGCTTTTTAGCTGACAATGAGGGTTA
>LUYZ01000023.1 GCA_001603425.1 Bacteroidales bacterium Bact_08 | reverse complement strand
GTGACCCCGACAGGATTCAAACCTGTAACCGTCTGATCCGTAGTCAGATACTCTATTCAGTTGAGCTACGGGGCCAATATATTTACTGACTATTCAGATAAATCTTTTGTTGAAACGTATTTTCTCTCTTTGATTCTAGCTTTTTTACCTGTTAGTTTTCTTAGATAGAAAATTCTAGCTCTACGAACTTTACCTCTCTTATTAACCTCTATTGAATCAATAAAAGGAGATGAAAAAGGGAATATTCTCTCTACACCAACTCCATTAGATATTTTTCTAACAGTAAATGTCTCGGTGCTTCCAGTACCTCTTCTTTGAATAACAACACCACGATACTTTTGTAAACGCTCTTTGTTTTCCTCTTTGATTTTATAAGTCACAGTCACAGTATCTCCAGCTTTGAAGTCTGGTAATACGTTTACTTCTCCGGCAAATGCCTGTTCTGCAATTTTAATTAAGTCCATTTTTTTACGTTTTAGTGCAACATTACAGACTCACAAGTTCATATAAGAGGTTGCTTAAATATTTGGGACTGCAAAATTAGTATTTTTTTTCTTTATAGCAAATTATTTTTCAACCCTGCTTTATAAAGAGCTCCACCGATATTATCTCTAGTAGCTCCTGTTACGCTACTTAAACAGTTTGGCATATTCATAGAGTATAGGGCTCCTAAGAATGCAAAGATAAGAGCTTCTTTATAATTAATAGTCATGCTATCTGGTACAAAATATTCACATTGTGGTGCTAGATTCCTCATCCTTTCTACAAGATATAGATTGAATGCTCCTCCTCCAGTTAATAACACTTTTCCACTTTTTATATGGCTGCCAATTTGATATGCCACGTGTTCGCAAAATGTACAGAGTTTATCTTCAAATATTATATTATATGAGTCTATTAATGGAATCACAACATCCTCTACCCACTCTCTTCCCAATGATTTTGGACCAGACTTTGTGTAAAAATCTAAATTATTCAAATCATTTAAGAGCTCTTTTGAGATGTTTCCACTTCTGGCTATCTCTCCATCTTTATCAAATTCTAATCCAATAGATCTTGTATAGTGATTAAGAACATAGTTTACAGGAGAGATATCATATGCTACTCTTTGATCCTCTTTGTTATAAGATATATTTGAGAATCCTCCCATATTTAGGCAGTAGTCATATTGGGCAAATAAATTTCTATCTCCGATGGGAACTAGTGGCGCTCCTTGTCCATAAAGAGCAACATCGGTTGTTCTAAAATCGCATATTGTATCTATACCACTCTCTGCTGCAATACCAGCACCAGAACCAATTTGTGCGGTAAATCTTTTTGAGGGTTGGTGGAATATTGTATGACCATGAGATGCGATGTAGTCTGGTTGTAAGTTATATTTGTCAATAAAAGCCTTTACAACTCTTCCTATGTATAACCCATAATCGGAATGAAAAGTTGCGTATTCTAAGGCCGACATATTTTGTGCATTAGCTAACTTGTTTTTTATCTCTAATGGATATTCTCCCGCTTCTGCAGCCCCAATTTTATAATCCCATTTTCCGTTGTTATAATTAAACTCTACATAACACATGTCTAATCCATCCAAAGATGTTCCAGACATCAGACCAATAATTTTTACCATATGAATTTTCGTTTTAGTCTATTTACATTACCACGATTATCGGAAACAATAATTTCCATTATATGTTCTTTACCTTTTTTTAATTTATCGGCAGACAGATGAACATTCAGAGCTCTATTTTTTGGGTCATATTCTGCCAAGTTCCATTCATTGTCAATATAGACATTATATTCAGATATTCCAGAAAGATTATCCGAAATTGTTATTCTAACAGAGTTCCTAGAGGATAAATTTGCACCATTTGAGAAAGATGGGGTTATTGTGGGGGCTATTGTATCGTATGCAATTTGGAAATTCCCAAAAAAGGATACTCTTGACTCAATCCATCCATTTTGATATTTTCCTCCAACATAGGAGGTAGATCCATTGGGATTCAGTGCAATTATACATAGCTTGTCTGATAACCCATCTTTTACGGAATCTACTTTTAGTGCCAATAGATAGCTATTGTGAATTGGTGTATTGGCATTGTGGACCTTCCAGGTATCTTTTCCATTGATAATTTCTTTGTTATAATTTAGTAGAATAGAGCTATATAGAGAGCCTTGTGGAAGAAAGACTCGTATATCATCTTCAATAAATCTATTTGGGATATACCAAGGCATTATTCTGTTTGAATCAATTCTTTCTAGATTAAAATCGGAAAATCTATTGATTGTTGAGTCTCTCTTAACTTTATAGATTTGTGTTGTTTTATTATTAAAATGATCAATTAGCTCTATTTTAAGGTTTTTGGTTTCAAAATTATCTAAAATAAAAATACCTTCATTTATACTAATAATATTATCTGTCAATCCGCATCCAGGTTCTACCCAACTTTTTACCATAGATCTTTTAAAGCTATTTCTTTGAGGATACTCCAAAATACTATTTACATATCTACCTTTTGAAAAAGGGATGTTTTCTGGAGAAAATGAGAAAATAAGTTGATCGTTTAGATAGTAGTTATAATGCTTAATTGCCAATCGGGCATTTGTGCCATTTTGTCGGTCAACACCTTGAACAGCAATATAAAATTTTTGGGGTAGTAGTATCGTTTGGGATGTAGGACCAGAAAAACTTGCAATATGAGATGTTTGAGGTAAGGTGTTTTCAAAATCAATTGCATAAAATGCAACTCTCTCTATTGTGGGAGAGATATTATCGGGAGATTTAAAATTTATAAAATCTTTAGGATTCATTGGAATTTGACTAATAGTCTCTCGTACTTCAAAATGAAGATGGGGCCCTCCTGAAGATCCAGAATTTCCTGCTCTTCCAATAAAATCTCCTTTTTTAACTTTAAAATGTGTTGAATCTAGCTCTATATTAATAGAAAAAGAGTTTTTGTTATATTGCTCTTCTCTTATAAATTTTTGAATATGAGGTGCAAAATCATGCAGGTGTCCGTATAGTGTGGTTTTGCCATTTGGATGATTAATGTATATAGCATTTCCATAACCTGTTGGAGATACTGATATTCTAGAGATGTAACCATCGCCAGCAGAGATTATAGATTCTCCAACTACGCCTCCAACTCTAATATCAACTCCCGAGTGAAAATGTGTTGCACGGATCTCACCATAGTTTCCAGAGAAGGAGACTGGAATATTTACAGGAATTGAAAAAGAAGTTGTGGGTAACCTCTCCTCCTTTAGAAGAGATTTACCCACAATACTATTATGTATTAATATTAACGAAATTACAACAAAAAATGGAACCTTTTTTAACATATTTTTTGTTTGCAATATAGTTAAAAAGAGATAATTTGTTACATCAGTTTATGAGAAGATTTTTCTCATTCTATCAAAGAAATTCTTATCTTCTTTATTTGGAGAGGGTTTGAAGTTTGTTGAGTTTTTCAATTTTTCTAATAACTCTTTCTCCGATTTATCTACTTTTTTTGGAGTCCAAATTTGGATATAAACCAAGAGATCTCCTGAACCGTAACCGTTAACATCTGGAAGACCTTTTCCTCTTAGTCTTAATATTTTACCAGACTGTGTTCCTGGCTCTATTTTTATTTTAAGTTTTCCCTCTATGTATGGAATTTCTGCATCGGAACCTAAAATAGCCTCTGGAATAGAGATAAATAGAGAATATATAAGATCATTTCCATCTCTTTGAAGTTCTGGATGCTCCTCCTCTTCAATTACAACAAGAAGATCTCCATTTATTCCACCTCTGCGTGCTGCATTTCCTTTTCCTTGAACAGTTAACTGCATTCCAGTTGCTACTCCTGCAGGAATTTTAAATGAGATCTCTTCAGATTTTTTTACTAGCCCAGATCCAGAGCATACAGAGCATGGGTTGGTAATAATCTTTCCATCTCCATTACATGTTGGACAAACAGATGATGTTTGCATTGCTCCCAATATAGTCTGCGTAACTCTTGTTACATGCCCAGTTCCTCTACATGTATCACAAGTTTTAAAATCTGACTGAGACTTTGCGCCTTTTCCATCGCATGCACTACATGATACATTTTTAGTAATCTTAACTTTTTTCTCGGCTCCTTTTGCAACCTCTTTAAGATCTAATTTTACTCTTATTCTAATATCAGAGCCCCTATTTGTACGTCGTCCAGAACCTCTTGACGATCCTCCAAATCCACTAAAGCCTCCAAATCCGCCAAATATATCTCCAAATTGACTAAAGATGTCATCCATGGAAAAACCACCACCACTAAAACCTCCTCCACCATTCATTCCTGCATGACCAAATTGATCATAGCGTGCTTTTTTATCTTGATTACTCAATACATCATAGGCTTCTGCCGCCTCTTTGAATTTTTCTTCGGCCTCACTATCTCCAGGGTTTTTATCTGGGTGATATTTAATTGCCATTTTACGGTAGGCCTTTTTTATCTCATCTGCAGAGGCATTTTTGTCTACACCAAGAACTTCATAATAGTCTCTTTTTGCCATTTT
The DNA here is from genome assembly GCA_001603425.1 of Bacteroidales bacterium Bact_08. Classification (GTDB taxonomy): domain Bacteria; phylum Bacteroidota; class Bacteroidia; order Bacteroidales; family UBA932; genus Bact-08. The sequence continues at coordinate 2,540 of LUYZ01000023.1, read as the reverse complement.
ATTTATCTATAAATTTCTTACTGTCCAACAACAACTTTGGCATATCTAATAACCTTTTCGTTTAAGGTATATCCCTGTTGTACAATATCTATAATCAAATTCTTTTTAGAGTTGTCTTCTACAGGGACATTAGCTATCGCTTCATGAAAATCTGTATCTAACTCTTTGTTTATTGCCTCAATAGGCTTTAGACCCCTAGCTTTTAGAGTTGTTAAAAGTTTATTGTATATTAGTTCAGTGCCCTCTAAAGCAGTATCATTTTCCTGAGATGTCTCTTGTAGTAGCTTAATTGCTCTTTCAAAATCGTCAAGAATAGGGAGTAGTGATTTAATCACATCTTCTCCTCCATTAAGAATAAGCTCCTGTTTCTCTTTAAGTGTCCTTCTTCTATAGTTGTCAAACTCGGCAGCTAGCCTTAAATATTTGTCATTCATCTGCTCTAATTTATCTGAGAGCTCGTCTGACGTTGTTTTTTGTTCTTGATCATCTGGCTGTTGCTGAGCCTCATTTGATGATGTGGATGATTCGTTGGTATCTCCACTTAAATTTAAGTTACTGTCAATTGACTCCATCTCAATATTTTCTCCCATATTTGTCTCTTGTGAATTTACTTTTTGTGGCTCTTTTTCTTTTGTCATGGCATCTTTTATTATGTAAATCTCGCAAAAATACACACAAATTATTTGCCAAAAAATAAATAAGACAAATTGGCATATAACTTTAGCACAATTTATGCATATATGAGCAAATTATTTTAGAAAGAATGGTTAGTTATATTACTGATTTTTTACAGACAACTCCCATATATTCACCAATTATGATAACAATCTTAATATCGGTTGGGTTTATTGTTGGGTTCATAAATACATTGGCCGGAATGGCTACAGCTCTATCTTATGCTCTATTTATGGCAATGGGCATGCCAATAAATATTGCAAATGGAACCACCAGATTTGGTGTATTAGCGCAATTTGCCGTCTCTTCTCATATGTTTAAAAAGAGTGGAATATTGGATGTTAAATTGGGAGTGAAGGTTGGTATTGCAGTTGCTATAGGTTCTTTTATCGGAGCTAAATATGCCGCTTTGGTAGATCCATCTGTAATGGAGATTACTATGGGTCTAATGTTGCCAATTATGGCTTTTTTATTACTATATAACCAATACTCTAAAAAGGAGAGAAAGTTCAATGTTCCAAAAGAGATTAAGCTAAACTTTTTACATATTTTAGGTTTCATTTTAGTTGGTGTATATGGTGGTTTTACTCATGCTGGAGCTGGAATATTAATTATTTTTGGGTCTTTCTATCTTTTAAAGCTAGATATGTTACATGCAAATGGATTGAAACAACTTGCTGTTGTAATGTATACACCTGTTGCTCTATTGATTTTTATTTATTACAATCAAATAAATTGGCCTGTTGCTCTAATTTACTCAATTGGTAATATTGCTGGAGGTGTTATTGCGTCCAAATTAGCAATTAAAAAGGGAATTGGACTTATAAATGTATCTGTTGCTATAGCTGTTATTGCTATGTCTATATGGCTTATTTATAAGCAATTTATTTAGTTGAAATAGTATATTGCCGATAGAGATAGTAGTGAGATAAATATCCATAAAAGTACTCCTAGAGCAAAACTTTTTAACCCCGCCTCTTTGGCTGCACTAATTGATATATTTGATCCAATAAGAAAAAGGGCAATAACAAGACCTCTCTTACCAAGCCACCCTATATGCATATAACTCTCTTTAAATTCTGGAGTGTAGTGAGATATTACAATCGCTAAAATATAAAAGAGAATAAACCATGGAATTTTAACCTTTTTTGTAGAGCCTTTATCGGCAAAGGAGAGTGCTAGTGTTAGTGGAATGATCCATAATGCTCTTGCAAGTTTTACTGTAGTTGCAATCTCCAACGCTTTTGGTCCGTATTGTGCTCCAGCTCCTACAACAGAACTTGTATCGTGTATTGCAATAGCTGCCCAATATCCAAAACTCTCTTGTGACATGTTTAATAGATGTCCAATTTTTGGAAAGATAATTAGTGCTATGGCATTAAGTACAAATACAACAATCAGGGCAAATGATGTTTGTGTCTCTTTTGCATTAATAGTGGGTGCTACAGCTGCTATTGCACTCCCACCACAGATTGCAGTTCCAGAAGATATGAGCATAGATGTTTTTTTATCTACGCCCAATATTTTGCCGATAATCAGACCTAGTGATACTGTAATAAACACAGAAAATGCTGTTAATATAACTCCTTTTGAGGATGCCTCAATAAGGCCATCTAGATCCATTGAAAGTCCCATTAAAACTATTGAAGCTTGAAGAATAAAAGATGTTTTTGAACTCCATTTAGGATCTTTTATGCCCAATAATGAGAGTATAATTCCAATAATTAAGGCCGTTGATGGCGATACAAATGGGAAAAGTGAAAGAAATATTATTGATAAAAAAAGTCTTTGGGTTGTTATCTGTTTTAGTCTCATATTTTGAAAAATTATTGGCAAATGTATTGCAAGTGCATAATTATTCAAAA
>LUYZ01000145.1 GCA_001603425.1 Bacteroidales bacterium Bact_08 | reverse complement strand
AATGCTTTTAGGTGATAAGTTACTTATAATAGTTCTAAAATAAGAGACACTCTTACCATTATCATTAAAAATAAAATGGGGAGAATCGAATACTTCAATATTATACTTACTTTTATCAAAAAAAGAATAGTTTATTTCCCTATTGCTATTTTTCCCTATTAATATAGAATTTATAGAATGACCATTATCAATTAACAAATCTATAACACTTAATGCCTGAGTTATATGTCCTCTCCCCTCTCCAAGGATAATTAGTGATATTTTCATATTAAGCTAATGTTGGTATCTCCACTGGAATCTTTCTATACTGCTCTTCACTACTAATCCGATAACTTTGCTTTTCGTGATAAAAACTAATGCTCCATCCTCCGCTAACATCTTCTGTCAAAGCACTTAAAGACTCCACCCAATCTCCAGAATTCATATAGTGTACATTATTTACATACTTATTTGCAACTTCATGAATATGTCCGCAAATAACTCCCTCACACCCTTTTTCTTTAGCTATCAAACTTATTACATTTTCAAAATCAGAAATATAAGAAACCGATTTTTTTACTCGATTTTTAATACTTTTAGATATAGGTCTATATGCCAATCCTCTAGAAGCACGTTTTTTATTATAATGGTGATTTATATATAATAACATAGAATACCCTATATCACCCAACTTAGATATAATCTTATATGTACTCGTTATTTTATCATAAATATCACCATGGACAACATAATATCTGGAATTCCCACTAACATGAATATACTCCTTTACAATTTGCATATTAGAAAACTTGAGAGGAAGTATTCTATCCAAAAAATCGTCATGATTTCCTCTAACATAAATAATCTTTGTACTATTCTGAATAGATAAAAGATACTGAATTAATCTAGTATGCCTTCTTCTCCACTTAATTCGACTCCCCCTCATAATTGACCATCCATCAATTATATCACCACATAATATTAATGTATCACAGCTATTATTCTTTAAAAAATTAAGAACTTCAATTGCTTTAGACCACCTAGAACCCAAATGTATATCGGATAATACTATAGTCTTGTGGTGCTTTTTACTTTTCATCCCTATATATTTTGTTTATACAAAATAATATATAGGTTGTTAATAGATGGTTTAGAAACTATTAAGAAACAGTTAAAACAATAATGTTAACGTATCCCTATTTTTAATAAGGCAAAAGTACCATAACCTTTTTTGGAATCAATTGAAAATTTAACACCCAAAATCCTAGCTATCCCATTTACAATAGAAAGACCAAGACCAACTCCACCAAACTTCTTAATACTCGATGCATCCTCCTGATAAAAAGGATCGGTGAGTTTTGTCAAGTTCTCTGCCGATATACCAACTCCACTATCTTTTACATATATATTCAAATCTCCATCTCCAGCAAAAGAGATCCCTAACTCCACAAATCCCTCCAATGTAAATTTAAAAGAGTTATCTAAAAGATGAGTTATTGCTTTATTTATTAGCTGCCAATCACACTCTATATAGATAGGATTCTCGGTATTTAAAAGATTTAGTCTATACTCAATTAAGTTACTACTAAGACCTAACTTACTTTTATAGCTGGTATAAATATCTCTTACAAGCTCATTAACATTTACTCTCTCTTTTTTTACGGGAATATTATTAATTGATATCAATGACATATCCAGTATGTCATCTATTCTAGACATTAGTACTTTTGCACTTTTGTTTAGCTCTACTAAACACTCCTCTTTAGTCATTCTATCAATCCCATTCTCTGCTATTAAATAGCTAAAACCAAGTATGGAATTTAACGGAGTCTTAATCTCATGAGATATATTATTTAAGAACTCTGTCTTAATCTTTACTGCATTTTGAGCCTCTTTTTTTGCCTTAATAAGCTCTATTTCACTCTTTTTTTGTTTTGTAATATCTCTTATCTGCTCAAAGACCAAATAGGGATTACCTTTGTGATCTAAAATAGGAATACTAGTGCAATCTAAATATATATCGCTATCTTCTTTATACTTAATAATTGTTTGAGGCATTTTCGTTTCCAATGCCTTTATAGTAGCACACTGTTGACAATTTTTATCTAAACCAAGCAATTCATAGCATTTTTTGCCAACTATCTCACTCTCTTCCTTTCCAAAAAAATCATAACCTGCTTTGTTATATTTGACAATTCTATGATCTGGTGTTTGAATACCCAATATGTCAGGAATTCCATCTATAAGACCCTGTAATAGATCTTTTTGCTCCCTAATATTTGAAATATCTGTATATGTGCATATAAAAATATTATCATATGGCGAAAAAGTATCTACTTTATACCACTTATTGGTTAAATGAGAAAAATACTCATTAGAAATAGAAACTTTATCATTAACAACCTGAGAATAAGTGATTAACCTATTTTTAAACTGATTATGATCTCTAAAATTAATCTCAGACGCAGGCACTCCTATGATATTATTGGAATCCACTCCAATGATTCTCTCTAACTCCCTATTTAATATGGTTAGTGTATAATCTATAGGTTCTTCTTTAGAGTCATATTTAATTTCACCTAAACAAAAACCAAAAGGAAATGAGTCTACAATTAACTTAAAATATGCCAAGTCCATCTAATCTAAAATTTTACTAAAATGAAACAAATGCATATCTAAAGCAAAAATCCAATATTCCCAACTATGTTTACCTGGGCTCATAATAAAAACATTATCAATACCCAATTCTTTACATTTCTCATGAAAATTATAGCTACTCTGAGCTAAATGATCATCGTAACCACAACTTATTACAAGTGTTTTATCAACTCCTTTGATCAGGTTCAATCTCTCTAAGGCAGATGATATAGAATATAGTTCTCTATTTGATTCATAATCCCCCAAAACATGTATTATATCACTATTCTTCAATCTAGTATCATGCAGACTAAGAACTCCAGACATACTTCCAGCCGATTTAAATTTTGAAGTATCATCTATAAATATATTAATTGCACCATGCCCTCCCATGCTTAGTCCAGTTATAAATGTTTTATCTGGATTGTTATTAAACCTCTTTTTAATATATGGATATAATTCATAGTGAAAAAAACTACGCCATTGCATTTTTGATGTATCAATATTATTTAAATACCAACTATTATAAAATCCATCAGGCGTAATAATAATAAAACCATAATCATCAGACATTTTTTGAATATCAGCTCGTTTATTCCAATCTTTGTATGAGCCACTCCAACCATGTAGTAAATACAAAAGTGGAGTATCGTCACTAATTGTATTCTTGGGGGTAAAAACATAGATAGAATCATTCTCTTTAAGATATTTAGATTCTAACACAACCAACTCTTGAGCTGAGAGATTAATTGAAATAAAAAGAGAAAATAACAACAAAAAGAATAATTTATACATAGGATATAATTTGTTAAGCAAATATACAATCTTTAATGGATTTTAAGTTACTTTTGTCATATATTACTAGAAAATAGTATCGTAATGAATTATAAGATAGATCAAAAAAAACTACTTTTAATTTTAAATTTAGTTTTAACAGTTATTATAATTGTAGCTCTATTCCCCA
>LUYZ01000144.1 GCA_001603425.1 Bacteroidales bacterium Bact_08 | reverse complement strand
GAGAGTAATGCCGCAATAAAAGTAAAATATAGAAAATTACCGACTATCTTTTTCATAGTTAAGTTATTGAATTAATGATTTTATAATCTGCTTTAACATGCTTTGCTTTGATTCAATAGATTCTATCAATCTTTTTTGAACTTTTGTTCTCACTAAATTATGATCTTCACTCTCTATTCTGTAGTAGACATCTCCATTTAAGTAATCCGTTAAAAATCTTATTCCCATAATGTAGGTCATCAAAATAGGAGAGATATGTAGATACTCCAACTCATATTTTGTTAAAATATGAGCAGTATTGGAAAGATATCCATTAGTAAACTCATAGAAATATTCTATATTAAAATCAACCTTATCTAAATCACGCTCATCCTCTTTTGTACTGTTAGCCCCCGTGCGCAACGCATCTCCATAGTCATAAAAGACCAAACCAGGCCCAACAGTATCTAAATCTATTACCGCTACAGCCTTTTTATGAATAAATAGAAGATTATCTATCTTGGTATCATTATGAACTACTCTAATTGGAATATCTCCAGATTTAGCCAAAATCTCAATTTGCATTAGCTGCTCTTCACGACTAAGATAAAATGAGATAATATCCTCTACAGACTCTTTTCTTCCTGCTATATTATTATTTATAGCGTTTTTAAATTGCTCGATTCTAAAAGAGAGTTTATGAAAATCCTTTATAGCCTCTTTAAAATTGCTAGAATCAAAATCGCTACAATATTTTAAGAACCAACCATATGCCCTCCCAGCCTCTAAAGCTTGCCAACCATTGGTTACAGAGCTAATAGCATATGAATCCTCAATAAATGAGGTTAATCTCCAAAAATCACCAGAACCATCAATCGTTAGATTTTTACCATATATATTTGGGATAAGATTAGCCAATGAATATGACTCACTTCTCTCAATTTTATCAATATTACTTAATAAAAGCGAATGTGTATCTGCAATAGAAAATGGATCATTAAATACAGATGCGTTTACCTTTTGCAAAACATACTTGTCAGATCTATCTTTAAACTCTATTTTGTATGTGTCATTTATATTCCCGTTTCCAAGTAAAGAGTAGCTACATAGACTCTCTGGAAAATAGTAGTTGTTAATAATATTGCTAACCATAACAGAATGATAATAAAATCTGACAATACAAATAAAAATAAACTTATACACAAAAATAGATTAAAATTCCAAAGCTGCAATAACTTTTTTATTTTTTTTAATAAGTTTTTTAAAAATTTATTTCACAGAGTCTAAATACCTTTTTTAAAAGAATTAAACCTCTTTACAGAATATATTTGACAAAACAACGGGAATCATACCTAGTAGCGTTGCTTGTTCATTAAGATTAGAAACCAAAATAGAGGTATCATTTTTCATTAAATTAATAGTATACTTAGATAGTTTATAATCTAATATACTCCGAATAAATTCACCCCCTTTGGACATCTCCCCCCCAATAATAACTGCATCTGGGTTAAAAATATGTATAACGGACGAGAGCCCTTTTGCTAAATATTCACAGGCCTCTTCTAGTATCTCAATACATATAATATCACCTCCTACAGCCCTCCCAATAACATTAGAAAATGTTAGTGGATTATCTAAAACCTGTTTAGAACCAATTATTGAGTTAGCCCGATTTGTAATATAACTACCAGAAGCCACAGTCTCCAGACACCCCATTTTTCCGCAATAACATCTCTGCCCATCTGAAACTATATTTATATGCCCAAACTCACCTGCAAAACCCGATTTCCCTCTATAAAGCTCTCCATTTAAAATCATGCTCAAGCCGATACCCGTTCCAATATTTATTAAGATAGCGTTATTGATATTCCCAGCAATGCCAAACCACTTCTCTCCCAAGGCCATTGCTCTTGTATCATGCTCTATAAAACATGGAAGCTCCAATAAATTTTCAAAAACTCTATATACAGGCTCTCCACCAAAAAGATCATAACTAAAACTAACTCCGCTATTAATATCTATTAACCCAGGCAAAGCAATTCCAACTCCCAAAATTAACTCTCTAGATACCGATAGTTTTACTAATAAATTATTTAAAGACTCTTTAATACTATTTAAAATCACCTCTTTAGAATCTATCCCTACTGGTATTGAAAAGTTCTCATCAATCAATACATTGTGTAAATTATAAACAGCAAAAGATGTATAGTTTCTACTAAGATCTATGCTTATAGTATAACCTGCTTTGGGATTAATTCCATACATTGCAGGCTTCCTACCTCCTCTAGACTCAGTTGTACCGTAGTTTAACACCCACCCCTGTTTTAATAAAAAAGATAAAGAGCTATTAACTGTTGGAATACTACTATTGGTTATTTGACAAAGATCGGCAATTGTCTTATTACCACTTTTTAAAAAAATGCTCATGATTTGTCTATTGAGTAAAACTCGTTTAAGCTCTACTCCACTTAAATCATCTACAACAAATTGCAATCTTCTACTTTTGCTTTTTATCATATATTATACTAATCTATATTAAAACTCTT
>LUYZ01000143.1 GCA_001603425.1 Bacteroidales bacterium Bact_08 | reverse complement strand
TGTCTTTATAGCAAGAGCATGAGCATCCAGGCCTTCGGCATTAGCCATCTCAATAATATCTTGAGATATGGACTCTAAACCCTCTTTTGTTAACTTCTGAATTGTCATACTCTTAGTAAAACTATCTACTGTCACACCACTCACTGACTTGGACCAACCAGAAGTAGGCAGAGTGTGATTTGTTCCAGAAGCGTAATCACCCGCACTCTCTGTTGAGAAAGGTCCAATGAAGAGAGATCCACAGTTCTTGATTTTTAGAGCATCCTCATCGCCACCTTTTGTAGAAATAATTAGGTGCTCAGGAGCATACATATTTGCATAATCTATTGCTAAACTAATTGACTCAAAGAGGATTGCCTTTGCAGACTTCAATGATTGAATTATTATTTCAGCTCTCTTTAACCCTTTAGATAAAACATCTAACTGCAAAACGACCGACTCTATAAACTCTGAGCTATCAGATAAAAGGGTAATCTGAGAGTCTATACCATGCTCAGCTTGAGATAGCAGGTCAGAGGCAACATATATAGGATTTGCACTATCATCGGCAATAACTAATAATTCCGATGGTCCAGCAAACATATCTACAGACACATCTTTACATACTAACTCTTTAGCGCAATTTACAAACATATTACCAGGTCCAAATATTTTATCTACGCTCTTAATGCTCTCGGTACCATATGCCATGGCTGCAATAGCTTGAGCTCCACCAACCTTTACAATATTGGATATTCCCAAAACTTTTGATGTATATGCAATCTCTCTAGAAATCTCTCCATCCAAAGTTGGAGGGGTAAATAGAGTTATATCTTTACAACCAGCTATTAGAGCAGGAACTGCCAACATTATTATACTAGAAAATAACGGAGCACTACCCCCAGGAATATATATACCAACTCTCTCTATGGGAAGATATTTAATTGAACACTCTATTCCTTTACCT
>LUYZ01000142.1 GCA_001603425.1 Bacteroidales bacterium Bact_08 | reverse complement strand
ATCATAAGAAATGTAATAATTGCTTTCATAGAAATGGCTGTTTTTCTATAAGAACAATTATTTACATAGATTAGTTTATTTATAGTATAATTATTTAGAAGAGCTAGTATTCACTATTGCTTCAAATAATACCTTATTTTGAGAGCCCAGGAATTTGAGAGTGTCATTATTGGCAAAAAATCTCTCAATTTTAGTCATTGAGCTAAATAGAGAGTCTTCTATGTGCATATTATTGCAAAACATTTTTGTAGATGCTATATTATCTAACTTTAATTCACCGTTGTATCCAGTTTTATACCTTCCAAAAAAATTATTACAGCCAGAAGTACCACTAAACATCCCCCTTTTAATGTCAAAGTATATAAATGGATCTTTTACTAAACTCTCATTTGGGATTTCTATCTCTCCGACTCTAATTATAGATAGATTATTGGAAAACAGTATGCTGTCAACTTTATTTAAGATATAATAATCGTGTAGTGCCCCATCAATTGCATTACCTTCTCTGTCTAAAATTTGAATTTGATTCTCAATAACTTTTACTTTATAATAGAAATCATCGTTATCTTGTAGTGTTATAACACTCCCGTTTTGATCCCACTCGATTTTACCATTTGTGGTATATATAGAGTCTCCGCGATCTATATAACTACTATATGCAATATAGCTGCTATCTTCAATAATAATTGTAAGATCTATTCCAGGAGAAGATGCCGCAGGAATTGTTCCTTTATAGACTCCCGCCCAATCCAAAGAGATCTTGCTATTATGGTAATCTACCATTTTTGAATTGGAGCATGAATATAATAGAATAGAGAAAATAGCTATAGAGAATTTTTTAGAAATAATTGAATTTAGTTTCATTATTTGTTGTTTTATAATATTATTAATTTGTAGTTGAAATTGATATGATTTTCTAATGCAAAACCTAGACCAATTTAGTTTTTATTTAGTTATATCAGAAAATTGATTATATTTAAATGTTATACTCTATTACTAATAATTATTAATATGGATACAAAGGAGTTGTTTATTGAGTGGTCTTCCTTAGGTGATCTTGAGAGTGGACGTCCCAATTTGGGTAGGTTTATAAGTGTAGAAGTTTATCGTTTGATGCATTACTCTTTAAAGAGAGTTATTGCAGATAGGTATGGAGAACAAGAGATGAAAAAAATACTATATGATTCTGGTAAAGTAGCTGGAGTCTCTTTTTTTAAGGCTATGTTGTCTAAGGAATTAGATGTATCTCTGTTGATATCAAAACTACACTCAATGTTGCTAGATCTAAAAGTTGGAGTTTTAAAATTAGAAAAGATGGATTTAGCGTCTTTAAATTTTGTATTAACCATTTCGGAGGATATTGACTGCTCAGGCCTTCCAGTTACAGGAGATACTGTATGTGATTTTGATGAGGGATTTATTGATGGTATTTTTTCTGAATATTTTCAGAAAGAAATGGTTGTCAAAGAGATAGATTGTTGGTCTACAGGGGATAGAACCTGTAGATTTAGAATTTCACCCAAATAGAGTTAAATATGAATAGGAATGAAGTTATATTAAATTCTTTAGATACCCTTTCTGCTCTTACTCCAATTATTGAAAAAATCACTAATGGACAAGAGATAAGTGATGACAATGTTGAACTTGTTAAATCTGTAGATAATAATTTATTAATTGATTTTAAAAACTCGTTATTAAATTTAATTTTAAGTTATAAAAGGAGCTACTCTTTTATACTCTCTCTTTCTAAAGGAGATCTACATGTGGACCCCCCAAAAGGGAACTCCTATGCTAATCATTATAAACAACTTCATTCAGATCTTTTGCACTTAACTTGGCAAATTCAGAGAATATCTGAGGGTGATTATAATCAAAAGGTCTCTTTTTCTGGAGATTTTTCTAGGTCTATAAATAGAATGGTTGAATCATTAAAAGAGAGAGATAATTTGGCTAAGCTCAATGAGCAGTATTTGAGTGAACTGTCTGAATTAAATATGGCAAAAAATAGGCTCTTCTCTATAATAGGGCACGATCTTAAAAATCCCTTTACTGGTATTTTGGGTTTTTCAGATTTATTATTAGATCATCTAGAGGTTAGTAATGATGATGATATGGCATATGAGTATGCTCAAATTATAAAGAAGCAAGCTCAATCTGGGTATAAACTTTTAGTAGATTTACTTGATTGGGCAAAATCTCAATCAGATAAGATTATTATAGATTATCAGGAGATTTCTTTATCCGATGTTATAGATCAGGCGTTGTCTGTTAATTTTTCTGTGATTGATAAAAAGGGAGTTAAGGTTTTTTTAGGAGATAGTATCTCTGGAGAAAAAATATATTCAGATAGGCAGATACTATTTACATTATTAAGAAATATTATCAATAATGCAGTTAAGTACTCATTTATAAATGGAGAAATAGAAATTAATTGTTCAGAAAATGACAAGTATTTGATTTTGGAGATAAAAGATTATGGAGTAGGTATACCCGAAGATCGGCAAAATAAGATATTTGACACTTCGTATAAATACAGTTCACCAGGTACTTGTGATGAAGAGGGTACAGGCTTGGGTTTAATTATGTGTAAAGATTTAGTTAAGAAAATTGGGGGGACAATTCATTTTAAATCAAAAATAGGAAGTGGCACATCTTTTTTTATATCAATTCCGAACAAAGAAGATTATACTAAAAAATAATCTTTGTATAGAAATTAGAGTTGTTTAATTATTTGT
>LUYZ01000022.1 GCA_001603425.1 Bacteroidales bacterium Bact_08 | reverse complement strand
TCCTTTGAGTTTCAACCTTGCGGTCGTACTCCCCAGGTGGATAACTTATCGCTTTCGCTTGGCCACTGACTGTGTATCGCCAACAACTAGTTATCATCGTTTACAGTGTGGACTACCAGGGTATCTAATCCTGTTTGATCCCCACACTTTCGTGCCTCAGCGTCAATAATGGCTTTGTGAGCTGCCTTCGCAATCGATATTCTGTGTGATATCTAAGCATTTCACCGCTACACCACACATTCCACTCACAGCAACCATATTCTAGCCTGACAGTATCAACGGCATTTTTCCAGTTAAGCTGAAAACTTTCACCACTGACTTATCAGACCGCCTACGCACCCTTTAAACCCAATAAATCCGGATAACGCTCGCATCCTCCGTATTACCGCGGCTGCTGGCACGGAGTTAGCCGATGCTTATTCATATGGTACTCTCATCAGTCTTCGCAAAGACCTTATTGCTCCCATATAAAAGCAGTTTACAATCCATAGGACCGTCTTCCTGCACGCGGCATGGCTGGATCAGATTTCCATCCATTGTCCAATATTCCTCACTGCTGCCTCCCGTAGGAGTCTGGACCGTGTCTCAGTTCCAGTGTGGGGGATCTTCCTCTCAGAACCCCTAGACATCATAGTCATGGTAAGCCGTTACCTTACCATCTAACTAATGTCACGCGAGCCAATCCGTATCCACCAAAGCTTTAATTATTAACCGATGCCGATTAATAATGCTATGGGGTATTAGACTAAGTTTCCCTAGATTATCCCCCTGATACGGGCATGTTGCTCACGCGTTACGCACCCTTGCGCCGGTCGCCACCAAGTATTGCTACCCGTGCTGCCCCTCGACTTGCATGTGTTAGGCCTGCCGCTAGCGTTCATCCTGAGCCAGGATCAAACTCTTCATTGTAAAATTGTTTCTAAATGTTTAGCTTGTCTGTACTCGTTTTATTAATTCAAAGAATTAACGCTCTACTCTTTTATTGTACTACTTTAAATTGTACTTGTCTTTCAATTTGTCAAAGATCTATTTCGTTTCCCATACTGAACTCTCGGCGTGTGCCCCCGTTCCGTTTGGGGAGTGCAAAGGTAGATAACTTTTCTTTAATTCCAAATTTATTTCAAAAAAATTTAATAAAAAATTATCTGTTTTTTAACAGCAACAAAAATCATACCTATATTATACATCCTTCTAATAATTTTTCTAAAAATTAAAATATAAATTTTACCTTTGACGCATCTTTACTCCAAAGAGAGTTATTCAAGGAATAACAAAAAAAAATAATATTTATAATTCTTAAAAGAAGCAGCATAAAAAAAAGCATTATGACGCCAATATACAACGACAAAAAAATTGTAATAATTCCAACATATAACGAGATTGAGAATATAGAGAAGATAATTCGTGCTATTTTTCATTTGTCAGAAAAATTCCATATTCTTATTATTGATGATGGCTCTCCAGATGGTACAGCAAAAATTGTAAAAAAATTAATGAATGAGTTTGCATGCTCTCTGCATATTATTGAGAGAACTGGCAAATTAGGGCTTGGATCGGCTTACATAACCGGCTTCAAATGGGCTATAGAAAATGACTACGAATATATTTTTGAAATGGATGCCGATTTTTCTCATAATCCACTAGATCTAATTAAACTCTATCATACTTGCAGAGATGGTGCACATTTAGCAATAGGATCTAGATACTGTAATGGAGTTAGTGTAATAAATTGGCCTATAGGGAGAGTTGTTATGTCGTACTTTGCATCGGCATATGTAAGACGTGTTTTGGGAATGAAAATATACGATACAACTGCAGGATTTAAATGCTATAGACAGGAGGTTTTAAAAACTATCGATCTTGATAAAATAAAAATGAGGGGTTATGGTTTTCAGATAGAGATGAAATATGTAACATACAAACTTGGATTTACAATAAAAGAGGTACCAATAATATTTGTAGATAGAACAGAAGGGACATCAAAAATGAGCAGTGGAATTTTTGGAGAGGCTTTTTGGGGTGTCATTAAAATGAGATATAGAAGAATAAAACCAAAAAAATAGCCAAGAAAAAAAATGAAAACAATAATCTATAATGGCACTATAGTGACAAATGGAGAATCCTTTTTAGGCTCTATAATCATAGATAATAGCATTATTATTGAAATCATTAAAAATGATGTAGATATTGATAAATATAAAGACAAATATAATGTTATTGATGCCTGTGGCATGTATGTTCTTCCAGGAATTATAGATGATCAAGTACATTTTAGAGAACCAGGTTCTACGCACAAAGGAGATATTGAAAGCGAAAGCGCAGCGGCGGTTTTGGGTGGTGTTACCTCCTTTATGGATATGCCAAATAACAACCCTCCAGCAACAACACTAGATGCAATAGAGAGGAAATTTAATATAGCTGCCAATACTTCATACGCAAATTACTCCTTTTATATTGGAGCCACGAATGACAATATTGAGCAAATTATAGATGCTAACAACAGCGATGTTTGTGGTGTTAAAGTATTTATGGGTTCATCTACAGGCAATATGCTTGTAGATAATAATCAGACATTGGATGCTATCTTTAAAAATTCTAAAAAATTAATAGCTACACACTGTGAATCGGAAGAGATTATTAACAAAAATCTTCAGCTAATTTTAGAGAAGTACTCAAAAGAAGGAAAAACTACTAATGATATACCTTTTAGCACACACCCAATAATTAGAGATAGGGAGAGTTGTATTGAGTCATCCAAAAAGGCAATTGAATTTGCAAAAAAACACAACTCCCGATTACACATTTTGCACATTAGCACAAAAGAGGAGATAGAATTAATAGCAAGAGAAAAAGAGTATTTGCCAAATTTAACTGCCGAAGCATGCGTTCATTTTCTATATTTCAATAGTAATGATTACCATAAATATGGTAGTAAAATTAAGTGCAATCCTGCAATAAAAGAGCAAACAGATAGCTCTGCCATTTTACAAGGTATAAATGATAATACAATAGATATCATTGCTACCGATCATGCACCTCACACAATAGAAGAGAAAAACAAACCATACTTGGAGGCTCCATCTGGGCTCCCTTTGGTTCAACATTCACTTATAATGATGTTTGAACTATTCAAAAAAGGAGAGATTTCAATAGAGAATATTGTGCAAAAAATGTGTCATGCTCCCGCAGAAGTTTTTAAAATCGAAAAAAGAGGATATCTTAAAGAGGGTTATTTTGCCGATATCACAATAATTGACCCTAATAAAAAACAAGTTATTAGTAAAGATAATTTAAAATATAGATGCAACTGGTCTCCATTAGAGGGGTACAGCTTTAGCTCTTCTGTAGTCCATACAATAATAAATGGCACACATATTGTGGAAAACGGGCAGCTAACTGGAAAAAAATGTGTCCAAAAACTCAGTTTTAGCAAATAACTAACTACCAATACATTAAAAATGAGGCTAAGTAATAAGTCTATTATCTATGCATCTGTTTCTACAGCTGTATTTTTATGGGGAGTGTCATTTATATGGAGTAACTCCATTCTAAATCAAAATTTTCCAGTTTTTTCTCTTATGTTTTTTAGAATGAGTTTTGCTGCAATTGTATTGACAATTGTCTCATTCTCTCTAAAAAAAGTTCAAAGAGTAAAAAGAAAAGATTGGGGGTGGTTTTTACTATTAGTATTTTTAGAGCCTTTTATTTACTTCATAGGAGAGACTATCGGTCTAAAAAGCCTTGGCTCTCCAACAATAAGTTCGGTAATTATATCCACAATTCCAATTTTTGCCTTAATTGCTGGAGTTATATTTTATAAAGAGAGGATATCTATTCTTAACACATTTGGAATATCAATGACTCTTCCTGGAATAATATTAATAGTATTTGAAAAAGGGAGTATTGATATATCTCACCATATTGGAATTCTCTTTCTAATGGTTGCAGTATTTGCTGCAGTGGGCTACTCAATGGTAGTTAAACAGCTAGCCCATAAATATAATAGTTATACAATTGTCACCTACCAACACATATTAGGTGCTCTCTATTTTTTACCTTTTTTTCTCTACTTTGACTATAAGGAGTTCTCTTTTTCAAATCTAACTCCGTCTATAATTATGCCCCTATTATACCTATCAGTCCTATGCTCATGTCTTGCATTTATTCTATTTATTAACTCTATTAAAGAGCTAGGAATAGCTAGAGCCAATATATTCACATCAATGGTTCCGGTAGTATCGGCATATGTTGCATACATGCTTGGCCATGATGCAATAACTTCTAGAAAAATTATAGGCATCATTATAGTCGTAATAGGTGTTATTTTGGCACAAAGGCCAAAGAAAGGAGCTGCTCAACTATAGTTTTAAAGAGAGTTGAATTCTAGATCTTTTTACATCTATTCCAACAACTTTAACCATAACATGTTGTTGAAGTTTTACAATCTCAGATGGAGATGATATGAATTTATCTGACATTTGAGATATATGAATTAAACCATCTTGCTTTATTCCAATATCCACGAAAGCTCCAAAATTTGTAATATTTGTGACTATTCCGGGCAATACCATACCCTCTTTAAGGTCATCAATAGAGAAAATTTCACTAGAAAACTCCATAACCTTTGCCACTCTTCTAGGATCTCTACCAGGTTTAGATAACTCTTGTATAATATCGGAAATTGTATGCTCTCCAACATCACCAGATAGATATGTTTTTGGATTAATAATCTTATCAAGTTGATTATTATTTATCAGCTCCGTAATTTTCATTCCAGAGTCATTAGCCATTTTTTCTACTAATTCATATCTTTCTGGGTGAACAGCAGTATTGTCTAATGGGTTTTTTGCATCTGGAATTCTCAAAAAACCAGCACTTTGCTCAAAAACCTTATCTCCTAGACGCTTAACTTTTAATAACTCTCTTCTAGATTTAAAAGGTCCTTTTTCTGTTCTATAATCAACAATATTTTGAGCAATAGAAGGTCCAATTCCAGAAACATAGCTTAACAGATGTTTACTAGCAGTATTTAAATTAACCCCTACTCTATTTACACACATCTCCACAGTTGAATCAAGCATATTTTTCAATAATGACTGATCTATATCGTGCTGATATTGACCAACACCCAAAGATTTAGGATCTATTTTAACTAACTCTGCCAAAGGATCCATAACTCTGCGACCTATGGATACAGCGCCTCTTACTGTAACATCATAATTTGGGAACTCTTCTCTTGCAACTGCCGATGCAGAATATACAGAAGCACCATCCTCACTTACCGAATAGACGACAATATCCTTAGGAAAAGCTATTTTTTTAATAAAAGCCTCTGTCTCTCTACTTGCAGTACCATCTCCAATAGCAATAACCTCTATTTTATAAGATTCAACTAGATTAGATATTTTCTTCATCGCAACAACTCTCTCATTCACTGGAGGGTGTGGATATATAGTATCATTATGCAGCAACTCACCTTGAGCATCCAAACAGACTACCTTACAACCTGTTCTATACCCAGGATCAATTGCAAGAACTCTCTTTTGGCCAACTGGTGGTGCGAGTAAAAGTGCCGATAAATTCTCTCCAAATACTTTAACTGAGTCCAGATCGGCATTCTCTTTTACTATTTTTAAAACCTCATTCTCAATTGAAGGGTGAAGCAATCTTTTGTAAGCATCTTCAATTGCAAGATCTATCTGCTCTCTACATGAATAAGTTGGTTTTATGGCTCCGTACAGACTCTTCTTTATTATGTTTAATGAAAAAGAGGACTCTACCTGTAATTTGATACTTAAATGCCCCTCATTAACACCTCTAAGAAGGGCTAATACTCTGTGAGATGGTAATTTACTAATAGAGCCAGAAAAATCGAAATAATTTGCAAACTTACTACCTTCTCGCTGATCATCCGAGAGAGATCTAGATGTAGTAGAGACTATCTGGGCATATTTAGTATATTGAGTTCGCAATGATTCTCTAATCTCAACACTTTCACTTATACTCTCTGCGATAATATCTCTTGCTCCAGATAAAGCATCTTCTACACTCTCTACGCGATCGTTTATAAATGATTTAGCCCTAGAATTACAATTATCAATATTCATCTTAAGAATATCTTGTGCCAAAGGCTCCAAACCCTTCTCTCTAGCTATTGTTGCTTTTGTTCTTCTTTTTGGCTTATAAGGGAGATAAAGATCTTCTAGATAATTAGAATCAACACAACTCTCAATAGCACTTTTTAAAGAGTCTGTTAACTTATTCTGCTCTTCGATGCTTTTAAGAATAGTCTGTTTTCTCTTATCTAAATCCAAAAATTTAAGATAGTTAAACTTAATCTCAGAAATTTGCACCTCATCCAATGCTCCAGTTTTCTCCTTACGATATCTAGAAATAAACGGAACAGTTGCACCCTCTGCCAACAACTCTATACAATTCTCAATTTGCCAAGAAGAAACAGACAGCAAAGAGGTCAAATAATCTATATATACTTTATTCATAATTAATTACACTAAACACATTATTCAAAAGTTAAAAACTAGCATCTATTCATGAGAAACTTGCTGAAGTTGATCTCTATAAGCAGAAAAAATCTTCGATTTAGATACAAATCCAATATACTCTCCAGACTTTGTTAGTACAGGAAGATTCCAAGCCCCACTAGACTCAAATCTATTCATTACAATATCCATTCTCTGATCTTGGTAAACAACATCCACAGGATCTTTCATCAATTCTACAGCAGAAATTTTAGTATATAAATCTCTTTTAAACATAACCGATCTAATATCATCTAAAAGAATTATTCCACACAACTTCTTATTATCATCCAAGACAGGAAAAATATTTCTTTTAGATCGAGAAACCGCATTAACTACGTCTTCTAATTTTGAATCTACACTAACAGAGGTAAAATCTCTTTCTACCAAATCGCAAGTTTTTAATAAGGTTAATACAGCCTTATCTGTATCGTGTGTTAACAACTCACCTTGGTTGGCTATTCTCTTTGTATAAATAGAATATGGTTCAAAAGTACGAATTGTAGCAAAAGCAACGGCCGATGTTACAATTAAAGGAAGAATTAATACATACCCTCCTGTAATCTCCGCAATAAGAAATATAGCTGTCAAAGGAGCCTGCATTACTCCAGCCATAAGGCCAGCCATTCCAACAAGGGTAAAATTCGACTCTGGTAAAGAAGCTACACCCATCATATTTATAAACCTACTTAAGACAAAACCTGTAACACCACCAATAAATAGAGTCGGACCAAATGTACCCCCAACACCTCCACCGCCATTTGTAAAGGACATAGCAAATACTTTAAAAAAAATTATTAAAGCAAAAAACAGAAGAAAAAACCAGTTGTTATCTAATAAAGAGCCAAATACATTTGGACCAATAGCAAGTTTTGACTCTCCATTTAAGAGATGGGTTATTGATGTATATCCCTCTCCATAAAGAGGGGGAAAAATAAAGATTAATAATCCCAAAGAGACAGCTGATATAAACCATCTTTTATAAGGACTAACTATTGACTTTAATCTATCTTCTACAGATAATGTGGTTCTAGTAAAAAAAAGAGAGATAAATCCGCAAAATATACCCAACAATATATAATAGGGTAAATTCGTCATCTGAAACTGCTCAATTGTATTACTAAAAACAACCGAATCTCCCAGCAGAAACATTGAGACAGTTGCTGCAGTAACAGCAGAAACCAAAAGCGGTAGCAGAGAGGTCATTGAAATATTAAATAACAAGATCTCTAACGTAAATAGTATTCCAGCTAAAGGAGCTTTAAATATTCCAGCAACCGCACCAGCAGCACCACAACCTAGCAAAATAGTCATATGCTTGTATGACAAACCAACTATTCTAGCTACATTAGAACCTATTGCAGCACCTGTATATACTATTGGGGCCTCTGCTCCAACAGACCCTCCAAAACCTATTGTAAGAGAGCTTGCTGCTATAGAAGACCATGTATTATGTGACTTAATTTTTGAGTCGTTTTTGGAAATAGCTAAAAGTACTTTTGTAACACCATGTCCAATATTATCTTTAATAACAAATCTAACTATTAGCATTGCTAACAACATCCCAATTCCAGGATATATAAGATATAAAGAACTTTCAATTGCTGAATCAAACCATCCTCTTAAAATCCAAGCAATTAAATGTATTAGTTTTTTTAGAATAATTGCAGCAAATCCACTTAACAAGCCCACAATGAAGGCCAGCACCAGCAGCATTTTACTCTCTGGCAAATGAAGTAAATAGTCCGATATTTTACTTAACGCTCTTTTCATCTGTTTAGAATCACGAAATTAACAAAAAAAGCTGAACTAACCAGCCCAGCTTCAAGTCAATTTATAAAATAACTATATACTATTCATCTGTATCATCATCGGCAAATGAAGAGGTATCATCATCTGGCAACTCATCTGGATCTGCTGAATCTTCGTCTGATGACGAACCAAAAAGACCTCTCTCTAAATCCTCGTAATCATCAATTTTAACATCAACTTTTACTAAGTATATTGCATCTGGGACCTCTAAAGAGACTGCATAAAAGAAAGAACCATCTGGTTTATCTACCTTAAATACATCGCTCATATAATCTGAATATCCTCTTGGATACTTCTCCTTAAAAGCCTCCATCAACTCAGAACTTAGATTTGCATAACTAATAACAGATCTCTTTTTTGACGCTCTTGAAGATGAAGAAGACCCTTTGATTGTATTATCCTTACTTTCCATATATAAACTCTTATTTTTCAAATTGGGGTGCAAGTATAGTGCAAAATTTTTAAACTAATATATATTTTTTTAAAAATTATCTAAAAAATAGGATTTTTGTTTTTGCTTTTTTACCATATTCTTCTCTACATATATATTCTTCAATGTTTTAGGATCTAAATTTGTATAGTATGCTACAGAAGATCTTGTCATAGGAGTTGGGGTAAAATCTTGAACTTGTTCTAATTTTAACCCTTTTAACTCTCTGTTCAACGATAAACTTTTCATATCCTCCATAGTACATCCAGGATGTGAAGATATAAAATAAGGAATTAATTGGTAACTTTTTTTCTCTTTTTTTGTGATTTTTTCAAACTCCGATCTTAAAAAAGAAAATAGTTTAAATGAGGGCTTTCCCATGACTTTTAAGACATGCTCCTCTGTGTGTTCCGGTGCTACTTTTAACCTACCAGAAGTGTGATTTTTAATTACTCTCTCTAAATACTCCTTACCACTTGAATCTAGATAACTATTGTGATTAAGAAAAAGATCGTACCTTATACCACTTGATATGAAAAATCTTTTTAATTTATCTGTTTTAGAAATTCTATCATATAGATTTAGAAGAGGCTTATGTGAGATATTTAAATTTTTGCAGACAACTGGAAATAGACAACTATCCTTTTTACACTTTTCACATAACTTACTATTAATGCCTTTCATCTTATACATGTTGGCGGTAGGGCCTCCAATATCAGAAATAACACCTTTAAAGTCAGATTGAGAGGCTATCTTTTGAATCTCATTTAAAATAGACTCCTCAGATCTAGATAGAACAAATTTACCTTGATGTGCAGATATTGTGCAAAAACTGCAAGATCCAAAACATCCTCTATGTGTAGTTAGAGAAAATTTAATCATTTCGTAAGCAGGGATATGTTTCCCTTTATATCTAAAATGAGGTTCTCTCTTATATGGTAGATCATAGAAGTCATCAATAAATCCATCCTCCTGAATTTGGAATGGAGGATTAATATGTACATATCCATCGCTATATGGTTCAATAATATGCGACGGACTATATGAGTTAGACTCTCTTTCTATCACAGCAAAATTTTCTGCAAACAATCGCTTATCTTTCAATGCTTTTTCATAAGAGTGTAGTGTCACTGAGTTACTAGAGAATCTGCTCTCTATACTATCTGAGATATATCCCAATTGACGAATTCCTCTTAATTTAGTTAATGAGTCTCCATTTTCTAATCCTTCTGCAATAGCTTTAATAGCAAGTTCACCCATACCATATACAAGAAAATCGGCCTTTGAGTCAAAAAGAATTGATTTGAACAATCTATCTTGCCAATAATCATAGTGAGCAACTCTTCTTAAGGAAGCCTCAACACCACCAATAATAACAGGAACATCTGGATATAGACTCTTTAATATATTAGAATATACAGTTACTGCATAGTCTGGCCTCTGACCTGCTCTACCCATTGGGGTATATGCATCATTACTTCTTAATCTTTTTGCTGCTGTATAGTGGTTTACCATGGAGTCCATCACACCCGAATTAACTCCAAAAAAAAGTCTGGGAGCTCCAAGTTTTTTAAAATCCCTAAGATCGTCACGCCAATTAGGCTGAGGTATAATTGCAACTCTATATCCCCATTTTTGTAGATACCTAGATATAACCGCTGTACCAAAAGAGGGATGGTCTATATAGGCATCTCCAGTAAAAAGAATTACATCTATATAGTCCCATCCAAGACTCTCTACCTCCTTTTTGGAGGTTGGTAGAAAACCAAAATTATCTTCAATCATATTCAAATTACATCCTCTGTGGAAGAGTGATTCCAAGGATACCCATTCCCAAGCAGAGGACTTTTGATATATTATCTATAAGCAATAACCTTTGCAATTTAATCTCATGAGAACTCTCTTTTAGAATTGACACCTCATGATAGTATTGATTAAACTCTCTTGCCAGATCGTAGCAATAGTTTGCAATAATCGCTGGAGAGTGCTCTTTTCCTGCCTCTTTTATCTTTTCTGGAAAAATATTTAACAACTTAATTATCTCAATCTCTTTAGAATTTAGGGGTGCAGAAGTAAGTTTTGGATCTAATTTTTCTTCACCTGCCTTTCTTAAGATTGATCTTACTCTTGCATGTGTGTATTGAATAAAAGGCCCCGTATTCCCATTAAAATCGATTGACTCCTTTGGATCAAACAGCATTGTTTTTTTAGGATCTACCTTTATAATAAAATACTTGAGAGCCCCCAAACCAAGCATTTCAAAAAGAGAGTTCTGCTCTTCTTGTGACATATCTCCCAATTTTCCAAGCTCCAATGATGTCTCTTTGGCTGTATTAACCATATTCTCAATAAGGTCATCGGCGTCTACTACTGTACCTTCTCTAGACTTCATTTTTCCTTCTGGCAGCTCAACCATACCATATGATAGATGATATATATTATTATACCAATCCACTCCTAACTTTTTTAGTAATAATTTAAGAACTTGAAAGTGGTAATTCTGCTCATTACCAACAACATAGATATGTTCATCTAACTTAAACTCAGAGAATCTCTGATGAGCTGTACCCAAATCTTGGGTCATATATACCGATGTACCGTCTGCTCTAAGTAATAGCTTCTGATCTAAACCTTCATCTTCTAAGTCACACCATACAGAACCATCATCTTTTCTAAAGAACACTCCTCTTTCTAGACCTTGACTAACCAAAGCCTTTCCTAAAAGATATGTTTGAGACTCATAATATATTTTATCAAAAGAGACACCCATTCTATGGTAGGTTTTATCGAATCCCTCATATACCCAACCATTCATCATTTTCCAAAGATCAACAACCTCTTTATCTCCATTTTCCCACTTAACGAGCATTTGCTGAGCCTCTTTAAGTATTGGAGCGCTCTTCTCTGCCTCTTCTTTATTTATACCTTTGGCAATCAACTCTTCTATCTCTTGTTTATATAGATCATTGAATAACACATAATATTTTCCTACCAAATGATCACCTTTTAATCCAGAAGATTCAGGCGTTTGACCATCAGCACATTTTTGCCATGCAACCATGGACTTACATATATGAATTCCTCTATCGTTAACAAGGTTAACTTTGATAACATTGTGTCCATTGACCTCTAACAACTTAGCAACAGACCAACCTAATAAATTATTCCTAATATGTCCTAAATGTAATGGTTTATTTGTATTTGGAGATGAATATTCAACCATTACTGTCTGGCCACTACTTGGTTGTTGACCAAATTGTGGATCGGAATTAATTGCATCAAGTGCCGATAACCAAAAATCGCTTGACAAAGAGATATTTAGAAAACCTTTGACAACATTAAATGACTCAATATTACGATTATATGATAACAAAAATGCTCCTATCTCCTCCCCAGTTTGTTCTGGAGATTTTTTTGATATTTTTAATAATGGAAACATTACTGCAGTTATATCCCCAGCAAACTCTTTTCTTGTAGCCTGAGTTTGAATCATTTTATCCTCTACATTCACAGAATAAAGTGACTCTACGGCTTTTTTCACACCCTCAATAATTAATAATTCTGGATTCATATAATAAAATTATTTTTCAAAATATTTTTTCATCTCTTTTTTAACTTTTGGTGCCAAAATAAACATAGACACCATTGTTGGCACAGCCATTAAGGCATAAGCGCTATCCACAACCCCTACTACTATGTCTAAAGAGACAACAGCTCCAATTATTAACATAAATAGGAAGAAATAGTTGTAGTAATTTGCATACTTTGCACCAAATAGGAAATTTGTACATTTTACGCCATAATAGGAGTATGAGAACATAGTAGAGAAAGCAAATATAACAACCATAAC